>CAIUGT010000052.1 GCA_903898755.1 uncultured bacterium
CGGGACAAATCACCGCGTGACGCACGCCAAGACGAAAACATTCCTCAACGGCCAACATGGTCCAAGCAAGATTGATGTTCGGCGCGTTATGCATTTGCAGAGTCGCAAGATATCAGGTCGCTTCGGCCACTCGCACAATGCGTTACGTGGCCAGACGTTCAAAGGCAAGCAGTTTATGAACTGTTTCGCGCCACTCATCCGCGGCAATGGAGCCTTCAACAATGCCCGCGCCAGCATACGCCTTGAGCGTGGCTCCATCAATGCGCGCCGAACGAATGGCGACGGCAATTTCCGCCTTGTCACGCGAAACAATTCCCACTGGTCCTGAATACAAGCCGCGGCCAATAGTTTCTAGCTCGCGTAGACATTTGATTGCGCAATCCACTGGCGCTCCAGCGACCGCTGGTGTTGGATGCAACAAAGCAACAAGGTCGCAATCTGAAAAGTCCGCGCGAATTTCTGCTTGCATGCGAGTGGCAAGATGTTGCACATACGCTTGGCGTAAAATTCTTGGTTCAGCATCAACACGCAATGAAACCGAAAGCCCTGAAAGCACCTCGCGCAGGCGCTCCACAACAAATTCATGTTCACGGCGATCTTTTTCACTTGCAAGAAGTGATTCACCAAGCAAGCGATCCGCAACTTCATCCACGCCGCGCGGGCGCGTGCCAGCGATCGCCTCGCTGCGCACCAAGCGCCCAGTGCGGGAAAGCAATCGTTCAGGCGTGACGCCAAGAAAAGCTTTGCCCTGGCCAGCTTCAATCAGAAATCGGAAACCACTTGATTCAAATGCGCAAAGTCGCGCCAACACCGCGACCGGATCAAGCGGACTACTTGCGGCGTAGGTGCGCGCCCTCGCAAGCACAATCTTGCGCAACGAACCGCTGCGTATTCGCTGCAATCCGCTTTGCACAACTTGTGTCCATTTGGTTTCGCCCAAGTCGTCCACCTCGCGCACAAGCGCTGGCTCAATCGCGCATTTTTTCAAAGGCTCCGCAAGCGCTTGCAAGCGTTGCTTCAATGCGTCAAACGCAGTGTCCACAGATATATTTACCGCAAGGGTGTGCGTTTGACCATCACGGCGTAATTCAATTTCTGGAAGCACGCACCCAATGTTTCGATATGGACTCCATGCGTTATCCAGCGCGCAGTTGGCATCAAATGGAAGCGCCACAAACCATACCGACTGACTTGCGATGTCCGAGTCGCCAACATGCTGATCAAATTTCTCATGCTCGCCAAATTTTGACGCAAGACACTTGCCAACACCGGCGATCTCAAACTTGGCGCTTCGATCGCGGAAGTAACGGCGCTCACCCGAAGGCGCGGAGCGAAGCCAATTTAGAAAATCGCACTGTTCGCCGCGGCACTCAATGGCCACTTCCATACGCACAAATGTATTGGCGCAAATCACTGGCTTCACCAAGGCGATCCGTGCCAGCATTTCGCTGGCGGCGCTTTCCATGGGAGTTTGCGCTCCAAATGTTTGATGAAATGTTCCAGTTCGCATCGGTAAATAGGGTAGGCGATTTCAATTTAAATTTCCGTGCGTCCACAATTTTCTTCCCTGACC
Organism: uncultured bacterium; assembly: GCA_903898755.1. Classification (GTDB taxonomy): domain Bacteria; phylum Planctomycetota; class Phycisphaerae; order Phycisphaerales; family SM1A02; genus SYAC01. Next base: position 1,574 of record CAIUGT010000052.1, read on the forward strand.
AATGGCAACGTGGCATGCGCATAAAAAAGACCCGCGGACGAATCCGCGGGCCTTTGTCATTTCATCTAAGAAGAACTTTGCAGTCCTTCAATCAACAAAGCGAATCAATAGCGATAGTTCTCTGGCTTGTAAGGGCCATTCACCGGCACGCAAATGTAATCCGCTTGGTCCTTGCGGAGCTCGGTCAACTTTGCACCCAACTTGCCAAGGTGCAATCGTGCCACCTTCTCATCAAGCGTCTTGGAAAGTGAGTACACCTTCTTCTCATAGTTCTTGTGATTCTGGAACAACTCCACTTGCGCCATCACTTGATTGGTGAAACTGGTGCTCATGACAAAGCTTGGATGGCCAGTGCCGCAACCAAGATTCAGCAAGCGACCTTCCGCAAGCATGATGATGGAACGACCATTTGGAAGTTTCCATTCATCCACTTGTGGCTTGATGTTGACTTGCGTCGCGCCCTTGATCTTCTTCAAGCCAGCCATATCAATCTCATTGTCAAAGTGACCAATGTTTCCAACGATGGCCTTGTCCTTCATGCGCAACATTTGCTCGCTGGTGATGATGTCCTTGTTGCCGGTCGCGGTCACGAACAAATCCGCAGTGCCAAGAACTTCTTCAAGCGTGACCACTTCGTAGCCTTCCATGCACGCTTGAAGCGCGCAGATTGGATCGATTTCCGTGATCTTCACGCGGCAACCTTGGCCACGCAAACTTTGCGCGCAACCCTTGCCCACATCGCCATAACCGCACACAACGGCTGTTTTTCCGCTCAACATCACGTCGGTGGCGCGCATGATTCCGTCCACCAATGAGTGGCGGCAACCATACAG
>CAIUGT010000053.1 GCA_903898755.1 uncultured bacterium
CGAATCTGGCTCAACGCAACGTATTGTGTCAATGGGTGAACCAATTGCTGCATGGCAGAATGCTACCCAAGAACTTGTATTTACCGCGCGCAACACCCCATGGGCACACGTGCAGATTCTCTATTTTCTTCGGCACACACGCACAATTGTCGCTTCAGTAAATTCCCAAGTGTCGACTGCGCAAATTCACCCGAGTGCCTATCCTGTGTAACCAATGAAAGAGCCCGACTTCAACGACCCAAAGACCAAGCAAGCCATGGAGCACGTTCGCTCCATCTTGGGCTTCATTGGTGATGACGCCAATCGCGAAGGCTTGCTTGATACGCCGCGCAGAGTGATCAAGGCGTATTACGAGCATTTCTGCGGTTATTCGATGGATCCTGCGGAACCTCTCAGCCGCACCTTCACAGAAATTGAAGGCTACGACCAAATGGTTTTGCTTAGTGGAATTGAAATTCAAAGCCACTGCGAACACCACATGGTTCCCTTTGTTGGCAAGGCGCACGTGGCCTACATTCCGGATGGTCGCGTAGTGGGTCTGAGCAAACTGGCCAAGGTTGTAGAGATTTTTTCCAAGCGCCTGCAAGTGCAAGAAAAATTGACGGCGCAAATCGCCGGCGCCATTCAAGAGCATCTCAAACCGCTCGGCGTTGCAGTAGTTTTGCAAGCGCGCCACTATTGCATGTGCTATCGGGGCGTGCATCAACCGCATGCATGGACCACAACCAGCAAGCTGACTGGCGTGTTCTTAAATAACTTAGCCACGCGCGAAGAATTTCTGCGCCTGATCTCTATTACACAAACTCCGTCCATGTAATCATGCGCTGTTCAATTCATTGTGCTTTCAGCTGAAGAAATTCTGTAGAGAAGCCACTTAATCATCCACTCTCGCATTGTAAAATATTGTTGTAACATTCCATTTCCGGGACCTTCGAGTCTCTATGCCCACACATAAAACGTCCAGCCTATTTCTGAATTCTCTAGCGAGCCTCTTCAGCCGCTTCAGTGGGTTGGCGACACAAATTGTCATGGCATGGTTTCTTACGCCAGCCGACTACGGCTTGTACGCCATTGCGCTGGGTATCACAACCTTCACCACAATGATGCGCGGTGGTGGAACGGGTATTGTCTTTCAAACCATGAAATTAGAGGAGTTCACCTCCATTGGGGGCGGACTTGTACGCATCGCGGTGGGGTGCGGAATTCTGGGAACCATTTTCACATTGGGCATGGTTTTGCCGGCGCAATATTTATATCCAGCTGACTCCGCCAAGGGACTTGGATGGATTTTATTTTGGAGCGCGGTTGGATTTGTAGTTTTTAATTTCACCACATATCCACGAGCCAAAGTCCTCTCCCGATTGAAGTTCAAACAAATCGCCGCCATGGACAGCGCAAGCGCGCTCATCAAGTTGGCAAGCGCGTATTACTTCGCGTCCCAAGGCTACGGTGCGCTCAGTTTTGTCTTGTCTCAACTCATCAGCGGCATCGTTGTTTTGGTGTGGAGCCTTGCAGTAGCGGGCATGGAACGCACTGACTTTAAAGCCTCGCCAGACTGGCTTTCAGAAACATACGCAATGATGAAAATTCCATTTGTTATGGCTCTGATCACATCCCTTGGCAGCCAAACGGACTTGTTCTTTTTCAGCTTCTTCATTCCAGTTGGGGCGCTGGGAATTTATTTATTCACCAACCAAATGGCGGTGCAACCCATTCAAATGCTTTCAAGCACCCTACAAACCGTATTGGCGCCCTACGCCGCTCGCGTGCGCGGAGACATTGATCAAGAAGACCTCAGCGCCCGCCAAACTTTTTTAACGGGAGTCATTTTCGTTCCCCTCTTTGTCATGGGCATTGCCGCCGTGTATCCCAGCTTGGCGCATTTCTTATTCGCTGCAAAGTGGAATGAGAGCATTCTTCCCGTGCAATTCGCCTGCGTATTCCTGATTTATCCCACGGTACAAAGCCTACTTGAAGCGCCTCTCATGGGAGCTCGTAGGTGGAAGATCACTCTGGAACTTTACAGCGGCCGAATGATCGGCAAACTTGCGGGCGCCGCTGTCAGCATAGCCGTGCTCTTTGCCGCCAAATTTATTATGCCAATTCCAGAGACCCAATACCCTTTGATCTTGATCATTGGCGTTGGACTCACCACCACAGTCATTTCATTTTTCCAAATTAAAAAAGTTTCGAACCAAATTCATGTTTCAAACATCACCTTTCGCTATGAAATGTATTCAACCCCCGCCTATTCAATTCTTGCG
>CAIUGT010000054.1 GCA_903898755.1 uncultured bacterium
CCATGGCTTCAAGCACAACCTTGCTTGTGCCTTCGCGGTATGAAGGCAGCACAAAAGTGGTGCACGCGCCAAGGTGCGGACGCACATCTTCAACTTCATCTACCGCGTCGAAGCAACCTTCTTGCGCCCAACGCGCAATATTGGCGCGAGTAAAACTGCTGGGATTGTCGTCCCACGCGCAGATCAGCGTGCATCGAATTGCGGGGTTGCTTGCGCGGACAATTTTGCAGGCTTGAGCGAATTCCGCAACGCCCTTGTCTTTCAGTGGTCGACTGATCATGAGAAAGTGCGTTTGTGTGGGAACGGGTTGAGCTGGAAAGAATTCAAGATCGACGCCCGAGCCCGCGATCATGTGCACGCGTGCGTTGGGGACATTCGCCAGTACTCCAAGCGCGGTAAGTTCTTCGCGGTCAGTTGCGTTTTGAAAGAACACCGCGTCGCATGCGGCAAGTGATCGTTTATAAAGACGCGTGGAGAAAAAGCGAATGCATCGCCGTGTAAGCGAGCGTCCTGTGAATGCAAAACCAAGGCCTGTGACAAGAGCGGCGACATTTTTCACGCCCGCCCGGCGCGCGGCAATCGGACCAAACGCAATGCACTTTGGGTTGTAGGCAAGCAACGCATCCACGCGCTGCGCTTTTAAAATATCACTGACTGTTGTTTGAAATTGCAAATCCCGCAGCGGGGAAATGGTGCCGCCGCGCAGTGGAGTGTCAAAGTGTTCAACGCCAGCCTCTCGTAAGCGATGCCGCGCGCGCGCGCTTGCTGGCGAAGTGAGCGCAATCACACGGTGGCCATTTGCTTGCGCCGCGCGAATCAGACTGCCGCGAAACGCAAGCACGTGTTGCGCATTCTTGCCCAAAAGCGCGAGTGTTTTCTGGGTCATAGTGCCTGTCTCAATCTTTCTTTTATTGAGTTCATCGCAAGCTTCATTCCGCCAAGGAATGTATTGGCGCTCATGATGTTGGCTTCCAATGTTCAACCCACGCCATCCACATCAGCAACGCCCACACTTTGTGTTGATGCCCGCCGCCGCCAGCGCAAAATTGGCTCCATTCGTGCGTCACAACATCCGCATTTAGAAATCCCTGTTCGCGTACGCGCGACTCGCGCAGCAAATCATTGGCCCATGCTTGTAGCGGTCCACGCAGCCATGACTCAAGTGGAATTGCAAAACCCATTTTGGGACGGTCCACGAGCGGCGCTGGAACAAATGTGTTCAACACTTGCCGCAGAATCCATTTGCCCTGTCCGTTACGCACTTTCATGTCGGCGGGCAATGTCCACGCGAATTCAACCAGTCGGTGATCAAGCAGCGGAACGCGCGTTTCTAAACTTGCCGCCATGCTGGCGCGGTCAACCTTGGTCAAAATGTCATCCACCAAATAGGTTGTCTGATCAAGCCACTGCATGGCGCGCAATGCATCGGGCATATTGGCTTGCGTGCACGCATCAAGCGCCGCGGAGTTCCGCTGCGAATCAATGACCAGATTTTCTGGATGGCTCCATGAGCTAACTAATGCAAGATAGGCATCGCTCCACTCTTTGCACTTTGCCAACGACGCAAGTTTGTGCAAGTGATCGCCAAACTGGCTTGAGCGTAATGCGCTGGGCAATATTGGCATGGCGAATTTGCCAACAGCATCAAGTTGCTTGGTGGAAAACATGCGGATCATGGACGCGGCGGTCGCGCGCAGTGGCGTGGGAATGCTGCGCAGCGCGGGCCACACATGATCCATCATTCGATGTCGGTTGTAGCCGGCAAAAATCTCATCACCGCCGTCGCCAGAAAGCGCCACGGTGACATGTTGCCTTGCCGCTTGACTGATGAGATACGTAGGAAGCTGGCTGGAATCCGCGAACGGTTCGTCAAACATTTGCGCAAGCAGGGGAATGGCGCCGCGCAGTTCGTTGGCTGAAACTTCCACACTGGTATGGTCGGTCTTTAAATGTTTCGCCACCGTGTTGGCGTGCATGCGCTCATCGGATTGTGTTTCTTGAAAGCCAACTGTGAAAGTGCGAATGGGGCGCGGCGAAAGCGATTGCATAACCGCGGCCACAAGTGTGGAATCAATTCCGCCGGAGAGAAACGCGCCAACTGGAACATCCGCGACCATGTGGGCTTCAACCGCCGATCGAATCCGCGTGAGCAGCGCCTCCTGGGCTTGCACATCGTTGCCCACAAACGGTTCCACAACTCCACGCTCGGCAATGGCGCGAGCGTTCCAATACATGTTGGTCTGTGTTTCGCCCGTGTCCACATGAATAGACATGATTTGCGCGGGAGCAAGTTTGGAAATGCCTTTCCAAATTGTGCGCGGCGCCGGCACATACAGAAATTGAAAGTAGTCAGCCAGCGCGCGTCGATCCACGGTGCGCTCAAAGTTTGGCAGGCAGACAATGGCTTTCAGCTCACTTGCAAATGCAAACGTACGTGTATCGCCTTGGCCAATCCATCCAAAATAAAGCGGCTTGATGCCAATCCGATCACGAACCAAATGCAGTGTTCGTTCCTGCGCATCATGAATTGCAAATGCAAACATGCCAACCGCGCGCCGCGCAGCGCCTTGCACGCCCCACGTTTCTACGGCCGCTAAAAGAACTTCAGTATCGGAGTCTGAGCGAAACGCCACGCCCAATGCGACTAGTTCTTCGCGCAACTCTTGAAAGTTGTACATCTCTCCGTTGAAGACCAATGTGAAGCGGCCGTTGTGTGATTGCATGGGCTGCGCAGCGGCATCCGTGCAGTCAATAATTTTCAACCGCGTGTGAGCTAAACCCACGTGGGTTGGCGCATGGAACCAAATTCCAGACGCATCAGGCCCGCGGTGTGAAAGCGTGTCGGCCATGTCGCGCAGAACGCCTTGCATGTTCTTGAGCGAACATGAAAAATCAATAAGACCCGCTATGCCACACATGCATTGCCATTCCACAACCGATTGGTGTTTGTTCGGCACGGTGCGCTAGATCGCGCACTGAATACGGACATAAAGGCGGGCATGAAGTGAATGTTATAGCCCAACTCATCTGTTTCATATTGTGCGGCCTCTTGATTTGAAATTGTCATTCACTATCATGCAGTCGTGCGAAATTCTCTCGTGCAAATGACTGGGGCTTCGAAAGTCTTCCTGGCGGCAGCGACCGACGCCGCATTGGCAGTTGGATTGTTGTTTGTCGCCTATGCGCTTGTGCAAACAGACGTATTTGTAGCCTGGCACTCATGCCTGCCACTCTTGATATGGGCGGCAATCATCGCGCCGATCTGTTTCTATTTCACTGGTTTATATAAAGAAATTACGCGTTACATCGGCCCCATTTTTGCCGTGCGAGTGGTTGCGGGTGTGGCGTTGCTGACAGTCGCGCTTTTGATTGTTTCGTTTTATACAACTCGAGTCGCCAATCTTCCGCGAACTGTTCCTGTTATTTATTTCGTTATGACCACCCTCGCTGTTGGGGGCACGCGGCTTGGCGCGCGTTGGTTGTTGTTGGGCAAGGGCGGCCATTCAAAGAAGTACAAAGTGGCCATCTTTGGCGCCGGCGCGGCTGGTATTGGCTTGCACTCCGCGCTTATTCATGGCCGCGAGCAAGCCGTGGTTGCGTTCATTGATGATGATCCAAAACTTCAGGGAAGAAAAATTCGCAATGTGCCGGTGTATTCCAGTGAAAATATTGCGCATGTGTTTGCCAAGCATGACATCAAGGCGTTGCTGTTGGCCCTTCCTTCCGCAAGTCGCGCGCGCCGTTTAAAACTTGTTCAGAAAGCCACGGCGTATGGCGTGCGAGTGCTCACTGTGCCAACCTTGGCGGAACTCGATGATGGAACAGCGTCGGTGGGCCAATTGCGCCCCGTGAAAGTGGATGATTTGCTTGGACGCACTCCTGTTGCCGCCAATGAAGAATTGATGCATCGCCACATCGCAGGCAAAAGCGTCTTGGTCACGGGAGCCGGTGGATCGATTGGTTCCGAACTCTGCCGAAAAATTGTGGAGGCGGGTCCAACGCGCTTAGTTCTTTTAGATCAATGCGAACACAATTTGTATGTGATTGAAAAAGAAATCCGCCACATGATTGCAAAGCGTGGGACGGAAATGTTGCTTGAGACTTCGCTTGGTTCAGTGAACGACCGCGTGTTGCTTGACCGCTTGTTGGTGGCGCAGCGCATTGAAACGGTGTATCACGCCGCGGCCTACAAGCATGTGCCCATGGTCGAAAAGCACGAGACCGCGGGCGTGGAGACCAACGTGTTTGGCACGCTCACCATGGCGCAAGCCGCGCTGCATGCCGGAGTGAAGGCGTTTATTTTTGTATCAACTGACAAGGCCGTTCGACCCACAAGCGTCATGGGCGCCAGCAAGCGGTTGGCGGAAATTATTTTGCAATCCATGAATGAAATTTCAAATGGACGCACAGTTTTTTCCATGGTGCGCTTTGGAAATGTTCTTGGATCTTCAGGTTCCGTCATTCCGCTGTTTCAAGAGCAACTTGAGCGCGGCGGTCCCGTGACCGTAACGCATGCGGAAATGGTGCGCTATTTCATGACTATTCCAGAGGCGGCCTCTCTTGTCATTCAGGCTGGCGCCATGGCCAAAGGCGGCGAAGTGTTTGTGCTTGACATGGGGGAGCCAGTGAAAATTATCGACCTGGCCAAGAACATGATTCGCTTGGCGGGCCGCACGTTGCGCAACGAGGACCACCCCACGGGTGAAATTGAAATTCAAATTACAGGCATGCGCCCCGGTGAAAAGTTGTATGAGGAATTGCTGATCAGCAGTGACGCCACCACGACAGAGCATGTCTCAATTGGTTTGGCGCGCGAGCCATTTGAATCGTGGAATTCGCTTGAGGCCAAATTGGATCGCTTGCAAACCGCCGTCGATCAACGCGATGATGGCGTGGTGCGTAAATTGCTTGGTGAACTCGTTGGTGGATATCAAGCCAACACCGTGAAATCACACTGACCCGCTTGTGATCGCGTTGATTTGCGTCAAGCGGATTGTCTGCTCAACCAACATTCCAATACAAGCAATGACCAACGGCGTTGTGCCGCGTGATATGGCGTTGCAGTAGGGCTGGCCAACAATCCACGCAATGCAATTCGGTTTGTGAGTTGGCAGACGCGCGATTGTGGGTCAAACAGTTTTGATTCACACAGTTGCGCCACGGCTTGTTCCGCGCGCGGGATCATGCCCGAAAGATTGTTGTGAAGAATTCGGGCGATCAATTGTTCAGGAAAATATCTGCGCAACATGTGTGCAAGTACGCCACTATTGATGGTTGCCATATTCCGAGTGGACATGAGTTGCTTGAATGAATGAGCTGGTGATGAGCTCAGCCCCGTGACTGGCGCTGCGATGAGCGCAGCAACGTGGTGATTTAAAAATGGCGTGGCGATAGCAAGGGAGTGATGCGATGTAATTTGATTGAGCAACGCACTGTTGCACAAGGCCGGTTGCGTTTGAGTTGCTGAAGCAGTGGTTGTGGGGTTTCTTCGCAGCAAAGCGTCAATGAACGACATTGTTGGCGAATCCATCAGCGGGGGTTCGCCCATGCTGCTGAGAGCATGTGAAGAATTGGCTCGGGCGAATGCCGCGTTTGCATTCATGGCCAGCGAATCAAGCGCGCCAACGGGCTCATCAAGTGCGCTGGCGACGCGATTGAGCAACTCTGAAAAATCTTCAAGTGTTTCGCCTTGATGATGAATGGCGCCAAGATGTTGAGCGATATCTGTTGAAAGAGTCACATTGTTGGAATACAGCGGATCGACCACCGCGCATGTGTGTGTTTCAAGTTGCAATTCCAAGCGGCACATTGCCGTCAAGAGCGCGTCAGCAGGCGAATTGGCACGCATGATGTGAACGCTGTTCGAACGAAAGCGCGATTGCTGCAAAGATTCCAGTAAGGCCCGCCGCAACAATTCACTTTGCTCAGAGAGAGTGAGTTGTTTCAGGTTTGTTGTCGTCAGAAGTGGTTGGTTGAATTGTGAATTTGATTCGTGTTGCGCGCTGCAGAAAGTGGACGAGCGCAATTCGCCGCACAGTGGCGCAAGCATGGTTACTACACCACTGGCAGCTGGATCACCTTCACGAATAGAAATGAGGCTGGCGCTGGCCAGCAACGGAGCGCAGTCCAGTTCCACAAATCCGCCCGCGCACACTTTGCGCGCCCCTTCATACATCGATCGCGGCGCGGTCACGCTTCCTTGGACGAGATATTCGTTGATCGCCTCTTGATCCAATGTTGCGTTAAAGCCAGGAATCACTTTCAACGCGCGCAATTCACTGGCAAACGCAAGCCATCCGCGACCCGAAGCGAAATACAGTGGCTTGCAATCAAAGGCATCGCGCGCCAGCAGTAATTTTTTAAGACGATCATTCCAAAGCGCCAGCGCAAAAGGAGTATCAATGGCGCGTAATGCATCAACGGGGCTCTTGGTTGGATCGGCGAATACGCGCGCCAATTCAGCCAACGCCGGCGGATGTTGATTGCATTCAAGAGCGGCTCCATGCGTGGCGGCAAGAGCGTCGCCGTCATACACAATTTGTATTTGCGCCGTGGAGTTCGCCAACACCGCGGTACGAGAAGTCAGCAAGTGGCAATCAGACAAGGCAACTTGGGTTTGCTCAGCCATCCAAAGTGAGTCACGTTCAAAGCCGCGGTGGATCATGGCGTGCTGCATTTGGGCCATCAATACACCAAGTTTTTTTCCGGTGAAACCAGCGCCAAAATCAATCAGACCGCAAATACCACTCATGGCGCGCGCTCAATGGCAACTTGTTTGGCGGGAAAAAGTTTCGCCGACAGCAGACCAAGATATTCCTTCAGGCATGTTTCAGTTTGTTCCAGTGCTTGACCGCGCGGCAACAGCATGCGACCAGAAAATTGCTCGTCAATTCCAGCAGTGAGATAGTGGCAAGGAAGTTCAACCACTTCAAATCCAAGCGCGCGAAATTGCATGGCTGCGCGCGGCAAGTGAAAGGCACTGGTGGCAAGCAAAATCTTCTTCACATGAAGGCTGCGCAATGTCGCGGCGTGTTGAATGGCTTCGCCTTCCGTGTTTGTCGCTTGCGGACCAACCACGATCGCGCTTTCTGGAATTCCAAGTTCCTGCGCCATTTGCTTTTGAAAATTTCCCTCGGTTACGGTGGGTTCATCTGGTTTGCCACCGCCACCAAGCACAAGCAATGGCGCTTTGCCAAGTTTGTATGCCTCAACCGCCACGCGAAATCGATCCGCCGTGGCGCTTAAAACATATGTCTGATCGAGTTGATCGCGGTGCCAATGAAAGGAACTTCCAAGCACCACAATTGCATCACACTGCGGAGCATTCGCGGGGCGAAGTGGGGGCACCATGCGCTCCAGGCTTGAAGCCAGCCACGTCGCGAAAAATGGCGCGCACGCAAGATATAAAATGATCGCACCCAATGTGTTCAGCAGCGCGCCAACGCGCCAAGCAATCGCGTAGCAACGCGCGCGATTGCGCCACATGAAGATCAGGCCCACAACAATCAGCAACAACGAAATTGTTGAAGGCATGAAGAACGGAAGCCACCATCTTGGCGTGGTAAGAAACATGGCGCTTGAAAGAGTAACCCGCATTCACACGGAGGGAGATCTGTCCGTATGCTTTGTCACATGACACCATTCATGGGCGAATTTGTGGGAACCGCACTCCTTGTTTTAATCGGAGATTCCGTCGTCGCGAACAATTGCTTGGAGCGCACCAAGGGCAACAACTCCGGTTGGTTGGCCATGTGCGCCGGGTGGGGCCTGGCGGTTTTTGTGGCGGTGTATTGCGTGGCTGCTTCAAGTGGCGCGCATTTAAACCCCGCGGTCACAATTGGTTTGTGGTGCGCCGGAGTGTTTGATGGCGCCAAAGTTTCGTCGTACATCACCGCGCAAATGCTTGGCGGATTTGTGGGCGCGGTGCTGATGTGGATTTCGTATTTGCCGCATTGGGGAAAAACCCCAGACGGACCAACAAAGCTTGGTGTGTTCTGCAATGCGCCAGCCATTCGCGCGCCGCTGTCAAACTTTGTAACAGAAGTCATCTCCACTGGCATTTTAATTTTTGGAATTTTGTCTCTGAAAGACGCGCAGTTGAACATGAACGATGGCAGCGTTGTGAAAATGAGTTTGGGCGCTATTGGCGTGTTGCCCGTGGCGTTGTTGGTGTTCGCGATTGGTTTGTGTCTGGGTGGCTCAACGGGCTACGCCATTAATCCCGCTCGCGACTTTGCTCCGCGCATTGCGCACGCGTTGTTGCCAATTCCGAACAAGGGTTCAAGCGATTGGGGTTACTCGTGGATTCCAATCTTTGGTCCGCTCGCTGGAGGCTTGTTGGCGGCCTGGCTTTTTAAAGTGCTCAATGTGGCAAGCGTTGCGCTTCCCTGATGCGTTCAATCAACTGGCGTGGCCAGCAATAAAAATCGCGCGGTGAACGGATTCATGGAAAGTGTGTTCGTGCGCAATCCGGCGCGGCTCACATGCCGCAGAATTTCACTCTTCGAAAAACCTTTGGCCACGCTCAGGCGTGCGTCGTGGCGCACAAATTCACTGGAAAACAAAGTCAGCGCATGCACAATCGCCGCGCTTACGGGCGTCCGCCATAAATCATTCCACACCACAAGGCCGCAACTTGCGCGCGCCATGCTGGCCAGCGCCGCGGGCACCATGTCATCTGGAAAGTGGTGCAACATCATGGCGGCGTGCACAACATCCCACTTGCGCTTGCGCCAATGTTGCGCGACATCATCTAGCCCGCATTGTTCAAGCTGAATAAAATTCGCGTTGGAGCCAAATTCGCTCAGGCATTCGTGCGCCGCGGCAATTGAACCAGCATGGGGATCAATCGCCGTCACACGGATTGGAATGTCATGACGCAGCGCCCACTTCACAATGGCAATCGGCAAATCGGCGCAACCCGTTCCCACGTCCAGAATTTCCAGCGGCTCCGTGCTGTGGCCGCGCGCCTGAAGGGCAACGCGAATTGCCCGTTGAAAAGCCCAGAAACCACCGGCGAGGCGATTGACGCGGCGGATAAATTTAAAACTCGCGTCCATGTCCGCCTGCGACGCGTCGGGTTCATCCATGCCTTCAAGTTCGGTTGGTCGGGTCGTCACAATCGCTCTCGACTCTATCATCATTGATATGACATCAACTTGCACGATCACTTTGAAATCTATTCGACAACTTTTTGTGCCTATCGCAATCGCGGTCTGCACTGTCATGTTTGCAGCCGCGCCGCAAGAGGCATCTCAAACAACTCCGCCCGCCGCGTCAGACGGAGGCATGAAAGCCGCTCCAAAAAATCCATGGTGCGTTGAACTTGGTCTTCGAGTGGCCGGTGTGGAGGCAAAAATTCCAACGCTTGATCGCGTGGTGCTGGTGAAAGATGAGGCATCATTCCTGGATGAAATTTCACACTGGCGACTTGAAGCGCGTTGGCCAGTATTGATAGAGGACGACATTTTTGCGCCGCAATTCATTCGCGCGTTCAAGCCGGCGCAAGTCTTGCGCCGCGTGGAGAAGGCGCCAAATGTGGATGACCCCGCTGTCTTGCAGGCCGCGATAGAAAATGCGGTGTCAAAGGCGTGGAACGCCGTGGCGCCCAACACGCCGGCGCTTGCCGCAATTACCGCGCAGACTTACACGCCACCCGGCGTGGCCATTATGGATTCATCGGATCCAGCGTGGGTTGCGGGCGTGGCGCTTGCCGCCGGCCACGGATTGGTTCCAGTTTTTATTCAAGGCAATTTTGGCGGCGCCAATGATGTTCTTGCCGCAGATCAATTTGACAAGCTTTCCAAAGCGGTTGATCAATGTTTTGTTTCCACAGGATTGTCTTACGGTCAACTTGGCGACGCGCTTGAGGGCGCGGTGCTGTGTAAAACCACGGCGCAAAAAACCATCATTGATGTTCCCGCGGCTCTGCGGCCAAGCGCGCGTGGAATGCCCGCAATCAATCCCGCCGATCCGGTCGCCGTCACTGATGCGTTGTGTCGCAACACGGATGGTTCACGCTACGCATTTTGCGGGGCCATTTTTGGTTCCTCAAAATATTGCGCGTACGCGGCTATGAGCAGTTTGTTTTTGCCGCGCAATTCCATTGGCGCATTCAACAGCTATCAATCCACGGACTTCGCCAAGTATGGATTCACCGAGTGGGCGCAAAAACTTCCCGAGGCTGGTTACACAACAAAAATCTGGTCGGGCACAACTGCGCACATCATGGATTGGCGACAAATGTTGTCGCACGGATTTGAGAGCGATGTGTTGTTCCTCAATTCATCTGGCAACTCTGATTTCTTTGAGCTTGGATCGCCGGGCAAGACGCCAATACAAGAGCGCGCCGCGCCCGGTGATGTTCCAATTCTCTCCAAGCCACTTGTGTTGCACATGATTCATTCGTGGTCGCTGACATCGCCCATGTCCCATGCGAGTATTGGTGGGCGTTGGTTGGAGTCGGGCGTGTATGCCTATGTTGGAAGCGTGCAAGAGCCGTATTTGCCCGCATTTTCACCACCTGCGGAAATCATGTCGCGCTGCGCCAACTTTGTTCCGTACCTAATCGCGTCGCGCGTTTGGGAAGGGCCGTTCGCTTTGCCGTGGCGCGTTGCCACTCTTGGCGATCCGTTCATGTTGATTCAAGCGCCAAAATCATTCACGCCTTCGGCGCGCAAGGCGCCGCCACCACCCGTGCCTGGTCAAGAAGACGTGCTGGTGAATTGCAAAAAACTTTTGACGCAAAGCAAAGAAGATAAAGAAGGCACCGCAAGTATCGCCGCGCTGCATGAACTCGTTCAACGCGGCGAGGACAAAATCGCCGCGCAGTTTTGGTTGTCATGCGCGGCAAAATCATTCGCGCCGCGCATGGCGCCACTTGCGCTTGAGCCACTGTATCGCCAACGCAACGCGGATCAATTTCTCGCGGCCTATTGCATGGTGGCCGACCCAACTCCGCGCGCCAACGACATGCTGTGGCAATTGTGGGGCGAGCAACTAATTCAAATTAAGGATCCCGACACGATTTTGTTGTTTGTGAAAGCCGTACGTTCACCTTGGGAAATAAATGATTGGCGCCGCCTGATGCCCGCGCTCAGCCGCTTGGCGGGTGCGGACAGCGCGCACGGCATGCTTTTGAAAGCGGCCGCGAAGGTGGAAGATGCAAATCAGAAAAAGATTTTGCAGGAGCTGGCGAACCAGTCGTAGTGGCAAGCAACTTATGGCGTTGGCGACACCGCGTTCGGAACGTGTGTTGGTGGCGCGGTCGGCGCACTTGATGGCGATTGCGCGCCAGACGAAGGCGCGGAATGTGTTGGAGCAGTTGCGTCATTTGAAGATGGCGTTTCTGGTTTCCCCACTGAAACTGTCGCCGCATCACCTGTCTTCGTGGCGCTGACCTTCAGTTGTGTGACAAAGCGTTCACGCAGCACGGCGGGATCAATTTCAAAACCTTTCAGCGCGGCGTTGTCCGTCTTTGTGTCCAGCGCATCAAGCGCCGCCGCTAGCACCGTCACAGTTCCTGCGAATGTTGGGTGCAAGCGATCTTTTTGCAACAGCGGGCCAAGTGTTTGCGTGTCCCACTCACGACCCGCGGCATGAATAGATTTCTTTTGCAAAAGATCCTGCGTCAATTTGGAAAGCGGCACAATGCACACATTTTTTTTACTCAGCGCCCATTGCGCCACGCGAGCGTTGAGCGCAGTCAGGCATTCAACCGATGGAACCATGGGCGCGGAAATCATGCCGCCACCAATCGCGCTGTGCATATCTGGAAAATCGCCAAGCACAACAGGAATATTCGCCGCACAAAATGGCTCAAGACACGCAAGCGCGTTGTCCAGCAATTCCATGCGCTCTTGGTCAGTGGACATTTTCTGCCCCTTCACATTGTTTTCTCCGTATCCATTCCAGAACAACCAATCGACCGCTAATACGCACGTTGGCATTTCTTGCGCGTTGGCGCCACATGCGCGCGTGGCGCTACTTTTTGCGGTCCTCGCCGGATTCATGAAATACAAACTGCTTGTGTAATTCACCACAACAATCGATGGATCTTTGCACGAGGCTTTCACCAACGAAGCCAGGTTTACGGCCTCTGAAATTTTCTTCCCATCGGGAAGCGTGGTTGACACACGCACTCCAAATCCATCGCTCATGCTTGCGCCAATCACGGCGATACGCGAAAGGGTTTTGGTTTCTTCACGCGCGAAAGTGGGAAGCGCAATGCACAGCGCAAGCGCCAGACCAGAAAGAATTGTGTTTCGCAAATGTTTCATTTCGGTTCTTCACAGCATAGGGGCGTGACCTGCTGAAAAACAATTCACCGCAAAAATGACGCATCATTTAAAATGACATCACGTAAAAACATGAAATAAAAAGCTTGTTCCCGCGCCGCAACGCCAGCAAAGAAAATTCACATTCACTTAGACCAAAACCGCTTGCAACCCAAGCGCCTTGGCCATGGTGCTGCCTAAATCCGCGGGGCTTTGCGCAACATGCACGCCGCACTTGGTCAGCGCGTCCATCTTGGCCTGCGCCGTATCGCTTGCACCGCCAATAATCGCGCCCGCATGTCCCATGCGTTTTCCTTTTGGCGCCGTGCGGCCAGCGATAAACGCCGCCACAGGCTTCTTCATGTTCACGCGAATCCATTCGGCCGCGTCAATTTCATCTTGACCACCAATCTCGCCAATCATGATCACGCCCTCGGTCTCTTGATCGCAGTTGAACATGGAAAGTGTCTCGATGAAATTCAAACCCTTCACCGGATCGCCGCCAATACCAACGCACGTGCTCTGACCAATTCCAATGCGCGAACATTGCCACACGGCCTCATAGGTCAGCGTGCCGGAGCGGCTAACAATTCCAACAGCCTTGCGCTGTTTCGAATCGGCGCGGTGCAAATGAATGTAGCCCGGCATAATTCCAATTTTGCATCCGCCTTCATAACCGCCGCCGTCGGGCTTCAAGCGACCAGGCGTAATTACGCCAGGACAATTTGGTCCAACCAACGTGATGTGCGGATACGTTTCATCAAGCACGGCGCGCGTGCGCACCATGTCTTGCACGGGAACGCCTTCGGTAATGCAGCAGATGAGCGCAATGCCCGCGTCGGCCGCTTCAAGAATTGCGTCGGCCGCAAATGGCGGCGGAACAAAAATCATGGTCGCGTTGGCGCCGGTCTCGCGCACGGCGTGCGCCACCGTGTTGAACACGGGCAACCCATTCGCGTCCTTGGTGCCGCCCTTGCCGGGCGTGGTGCCGCCAACCATCTTGGTTCCGTAATCAAGGCAACCCTTGGTGTGGGTCGCGCCTGCGGATCCAGTAATTCCTTGACAAATCACACGTGTTGCTGCGTCGATCAAAATGCTCATTGCGCAAAGATAGCGTCATTCTGCAAGTACCATGGGGGCATGGCGACAGGACTTACATACGCACAATCGGGCGTGGACATGGACGCGGGCGACGCCGTGGTTGATCTCATCAAGCCCGCGCTACGGCGCACGCATTCATCGCGCGTGCTTGGCGCGTATGGAAGTTTCGCCGCCATGTTTCGCCTGGACTTCAAAGAGAAAATGTTCAAGCGCAATTACAAGGACCCGGTTCTTGTGGCGTGCACCGACGGAGTTGGAACCAAAGTTGTGCTTGCGGTTGAAATGGGTCGGCTTGATTCCATCGGCATTGATTGCGTGGCCATGAATGTGAACGATCTCATTGTGCAAGGCGCGGAGCCGTTGTTCTTTCTTGATTACCTGGGCCTCAGCAGAATTCGTCCGCAGGAAACCGCCAGCATTATTCAGGGCGTCGCCGTTGGTTGCGAGATTGCCGGTTGCGCGTTGATTGGCGGCGAGTGCGCCGAGATGCCCGACATTTATAAGCCTGGTGATTTTGACATCGCTGGCTTCGCCGTGGGCGTGGTGGACATGGACCGCGCGATTGATCCCAAGCGCGTGAAGAAGGGCGATGTGATTATTGGTTTGCGTTCCAGCGGCGTGCATTCCAACGGCTACGCGCTGGTGCGGCGCATTATTAAAGAAGCCAAGTTGGATTTGAACAAGGTTTATCCAGAATTATGCGCGCAGGAATTGCCTGTGCTTGCGGGCAAAAATAAAAAGAAGCGCGTGAAGCAAGTTGATGAAACCGCGGACGACGACGAGGAACATATTCCAACCACCACCGCGCCGGCCGACAAAACCCTTGGCGATATTTTGCTTGAACCCACGCGCATTTACGCCAAGGCCATTACCAAACTTGTGCGCAGTTACAAATCAAAGCGCGTGGTCACGGGCATGGCGCACATTACGGGCGCCGGCATTGAAGGCAATTTGTGCCGTGCCTATCCCGAAAAATTTGATGCCGTGGTTGATCGCACGACATGGAACGTGCCGCCCATTTTCCGTTTCTTGCAAGAGAAGGGCGGCGTGGACGAAGCCGAAATGTGGCGCGTGTTCAACATGGGCGTTGGATACTGCGTGATTGTGCGGCCAGACTTTGTTGATGGCGCAATGAAAAAATTAAAGCGCCAAGGCGAGAGGCCTTGGGTCATGGGTCGCATTGAAAAGGGCACGGGGCAAGTGCGGTTTGAGTAGGGTTTAGATAACCCGCGATTTATAATAGAAGTTGCAACAGGGGTTCAGACAACACGCCCCTTACAAGCAGGGTTTGCGCAGTTGCTCAACGCGCCCCTTTGCCGCAACTCTCAAGTCGCCCGCGAATAGTCCGTGTAGCCGCGCTCTAAGCCGCCATAAAAAGTAGTTGGGTCCGCGTCGGTCAGTGGCACATTGCGCAACAATCGCATGGGCAGATCGGGATTGGAAATAAACGCGCGCCCAAAAACCGCCGCGTCGCACAATCCGTTTTGAATGTGCCGCTCTGACATGTCGCGCGTCATGCCGCCGCTGAGAAACAGAACTCCATGAAATATGGAGCGAAAGTCGCGCAAGAACTTTTCATCAAAACCAGATTTGCCTGCGGCTTGACTGTGGCTCACAAGATCGACATACGCCACGCCTTCGTGTTGAAGTTGCCGCGCAACTTCAAGGTGTTGCTCGCGCCATTCAGTATCGCCTTGCATGCCGCTGAAGTCGCCCATGGGAGACAAGCGAACACCAACTCTTTGCGCGCCCCACACAGAAATGCACGCGCGCGTCGCATCCAAAAGAAATTGAGCGCGCTTGCGAACGCTGCCGCCCCAATCGTCGGTTCTTGTATTGAGCACCGATGAAAGAAACTGATCCGGCAAATAGCCATTGGCTCCGTGAACTTGCACTCCATCAAAGCCAGCTTCTTTTGCAATGCGCGCTGCGTTTGCATAATGAGCGATCACTCCGGGAATTTCTGCGCTGGTCAATGCGCGCGGCGTATCGCAATCCACGTGGTTGGGATTGCCATGCGCGTCGTAGGCGAAACACTTGCTGTTGCTTGTAATGTCGCTGCAACTTACTGGCGCAACATTTCCTGGTTGCAACGACCGATGCGAGATGCGGCCCACATGCCACAACTGCGCATGAATGCGCCCGCCCGCCGCGTGCACGGCGTCCGTAACCAAGCGCCATCCATCGACTTGCTCGGCACCGTACATGCCCGGCGTCCACAAATAGCCTTGCCCCTCTGGACAAATTTGAGTCGCTTCGCTGAAGATTAAACCAGCGCTGCTTCGCTGCGCGTAATACTGCGCGTTCAGTTCCCATGGAATGTTGCCAGGTTGCTTGGCGCGACAACGCGTCAGTGGCGCCATGAGGACGCGGTTGGGGAGCGTGAGGGGACCAAGTTGGAGTGGTTCAAATAGTCGCATGGTGTTTCTCAAGAATTGGTTTTGGAACTCGTATTTTCAAATTGACGTTGGATGAAATCGCATATGAAAATATCAAATTCAAATGGAACGTGAAGTGTTTATACTCGACCACACTCTAGGCGCATCGCCTAGCGATTTCAAAATTATATTTGTGGAGACACATCACATGAAAAATATTCTTGCCGCGCTTCTTGCACTTGCTTGCATGTACCCGTGCATTGTTCAAGCGGATGACACCAAGCCCGCCGCCGCCACGGATGCAAAGCCCGCGGATGCAAAAAAAGATGACGCCAAAAAAGACGACGCCAAAAAAGACAACAAGCCCGTTGAAGTGGAAGGCAGCGTGACCATCGATGGCAAGGTCATGAACTACATCGCCAAGGCGGGAATGCTGCCAATTTTGAAAGCCGACGGCAAACCTTCCGCGCAAGTTTTTCACACCGTCTACACGCTGAAGGACGCGCCCGACGCGGCGAACAGGCCTGTGACATTTTGTTTCAACGGCGGTCCCGGCAGCAGCAGTGTGTGGCTTCATCTTGGCGCATTTGGTCCCAAGCGCGTGGACCTTCCCGTGGACGGCCTGACGCCGCCGCTTCCGCCGGGCAGTTTGAAGCCCAATCAATATTCAATTCTTGACGCAACCGATCTTGTGTTTATAGATCCAGTGAGCACGGGCTTCAGTCGTCCAGAAGATCTTGCCAAGGCCGGCGAGTTCTACGGCGTGCAAGAAGACATTGACGCCGTTGGCGAGTTCATTCGTTTGTGGCTGACGCGCGAGAAGCGTTGGCGATCGCCCAAGTTTATCGCTGGTGAAAGTTACGGCGGCATTCGTGGCGGCGGACTGGCGGAGCATCTTGCGTCGCGTCACCGCATTTTCCTGAATGGTTTAATTGTTGTCAGCGGCTTGTTTGACTACGACGTTCTGATCGATGGCGGCGTAAATGATTTGCCGCTGGAAGTGTTGCTGCCAACATTGGCGGCTACGGCGCACTATCACAAAAGATTGCCCGCCGATTTGCAGGCGTTGCCACAGAGCGAAGTGATTCAACAGGCGCGCGCATTTGCATTTGGCGAATATGCGCGGGGTTTGCTGCTTGATCATGAATTGCCAAAGGCGGAGCGCGCCGCGCTAGCCGCAAAGATTGCGCGCTTCACGGGCTTGCCCGCGCAGTTGATTGAAGACCACAACTTGCGCGTGGATGCCGGATTATTCCGCGAAATGTTGCTGCGCGATCAAGACTTGGTTCTTGGCGCATACGACGCGCGCGTCACCGGCCGCGATGGCGATCGCTCATCGCAGCGTCCGCAGTACGACCCGTTCATGGCGGTGGTTGGCAGCGTCGCTGCGGCTGGAATGAATTCCTATATCCGCGAGGAGTTGAAGTACGAAGCTGACACGCCGTACGAAGCGCTCGCTTCAATTGGTCCATGGAATCACGGCGGCGGCAATCACTACACATCGGTCACCGATGATGTTGCGCGCGCCATGATTGGCAATCCGCATTTGCAATTGCTGTGCCTGGTGGGTTGGCGCGACACGGTCACGCCGCCCGACAACATGTTTCACAGTTTGCGCCACCTTCGTATTCCAGAAGAGTTGCGCAAGAACATTCATGTCGCCGAATATGAAGCCGGCCACATGATGTACACCAACGAACCCGACTTGAAGAAGATGCACGCTGATATCACCGCGTTCATCGCGGATGCAATTAAGAAGTAGGGCGCTTGGAACATGTCATGGGCGCGCGCGTGGTTGATCGACGCGCGCGCTTTCACTCATCGCACGCCCATCACTTGCCCATCATTTTTGGAATGAACACATTCTTGATCATGGGCACAAATTCGCCTCGCATTTTTGGCAAGAAGTTCGCGGCGCACACGAAGCGCAGCGATCCCAAAAAGTAGCGGTTCTCATGAAAGAACG
>CAIUGT010000055.1 GCA_903898755.1 uncultured bacterium
CCACTTTTGCGGCCTCCTCAATATCCTCAATTCCGCCTTCTGTGCCGGGGAAAACAGGCGTTCCAGATTGCCGCGCCAAGCGCTTGCAATTCACTTTGTCGCCCAACAAATTCATGGCTTCTGGACTTGGTCCAATGAAAGAAATATTGCAATCGCGACAGACTTCCGCGAAGTGGGAATTTTCAGAAAGAAATCCGTAGCCCGGATGAATGGCGTCCGCGCCCGTCACTTCAGCGGCGGCGATCAAGCGCTCAATGCGCAAGTAACTTTCTTTGCTGGCGGCCGGACCAATGCACACTGCTTCATCGGCTTGCTCAATCCATGGACCATCGCGGTCGGCGACGCTGTACACGCACACTGGACTGACGCCCAACTCGCGGCAGGCGCGAATCACTCGCAACGCAATCTCACCTCTATTGGCAATCAGAATTCTTTTAAACATGATGGATGAATGTTGATGGGTGAAGTGAAAGATATTGATGTGCGCAAGGTGACGAATACAGAAGTCATGAACAAATGCAGTGCCGAGGAAAATTTACGAAGGTCGCACCAGAAAAATCGCTTGGCCAAACTCCACAGCGTCCCCGCTCTTCACAAGAATTTTTTCAATGGTGCCCGTGGTGCCAGCGTTGATCTCGTTAAAGATCTTCATGGCTTCAATGAGACAAACCACGGAATTCGGTCCAACGCTTGCGCCAACGCTGACAAATGGCGGCTTGTCCGGCGAAGCCGATGCGTAGAAAGTTCCAACCATCGGGCTTTCAATCTTGATCAAACCAGCAGTGTCATCAATTGGGGCGGCTGGCTTGCTTGGCGCCACTGGAGCAGCGGACGGAGCAACGACTGGAGGCGCCATGGTGACTGCTTGCGCCAAACCTGCGGGAGCCTGCATAATTTGGGGCGCGCTATGAGTATTGGGTCGGCGAATGGTGACCTGCTCATCCTTGTCGCGAAGATCTAACTCCAACAACTCGTTGGCGGTCATAAGGCGAATGAGTTCTTTCAGTTTTCGTATGTCAATCATTGGTTGGTATGCCCTTCAAATTACAAATATGTGTAATTGAATAATTGTAGCGAAAACAATCGCAACATGCTGCGATCGTGATGGCTTCATGCAAGCTTTTATGAAGGCAGGATTTAGATTAGGACCGCAACGCAATTGGCGGCGAGAGAATTTCAGCCATAATCAAGCCTTGGCGCATGCTTTTGGCGTTCCAAATCGCCTTTGGCTTTGCGGCATGCCCCGGCTGAGTCATTGGGGCAATTCGCTGGCTGAGTCGACTGGCAATCAATGCGTCAATGGCGCTGATTGGTTTTTGGGGAGTCTGGCTTTGGGTGATTTGAGAAACGATGGCGGATTGAACCGAGCCTGAAAGCGCGACCGCAGGCGACACGGTGGAAGAAGCCGTTCGGTTGCGCGCGATTACTGGCGCTTTGGGCGCAAAGTCTGTGACACCGATAGGTTTTTGGGTGACGCGCTGCGTCTTCATTGGCTTTATTTTCGCGGCATCGGGCGCTGCAGGCATCACGGGCCTGCGGGAGGAAATCGCATTTCCGTTTTCATCAATCAGCCCAAGCGCGCGCGCTTGATCAGCGAATTTGCGCGCCGCAATTTCCGCAGAGGCTTGCGCTGAAATGGTTACGGAAGGTTGACTTTGTCGCGCGCCAAGTTGCTCATCCGCCATGCTCTGGGGCGTGGCAGGCTTGGCGGCAAATTTCTTGATCAGAAAGTTGATGACGCCAAGCACTACAAGAAGAATGACCGTGTTGGACATGATGAAATGATAGCGATCACATTGCGTTCATGACATCGGCCCAGATGGGCAAACAGAGTGGGCGCGCGGCGAGATGTTCCACCATGCGGAATGGAACGTTGAAGATGGGCTGCAAAATATTTGGAACAAGAATGTCTTGAGCGCGACCTGCGCCGACCACCTTGCCTTGCGAGAGCGCTACGGCGTCATCGGCAATGGCTCCAGCGAACGCGAAATCATGCGTGGCCACGATCACCGCCAATCCTTCGCTGGCACAGTGGCGCAACTCGGCGGCCAATGTGCGCGTCCAACTTGGATCAAGCGCGGATGTGGGCTCGTCCACGATCAACAATTGCGTCTGCGCGGTTCGCTGCGCAAGCGCGCGCGCGAATGCAACTCGATGTCGCTGACCCTCTGATAGATGTCCCACAAGCTGATCCGCAAGCGCGGCAATTCCTGTGCGTTCCATGGCCAATTGCACTCGAGGCGCGTCGGCGCGCATGGCCACTCGGCCCAATTCCACCGATGTTCGCACTGAAAAACCTGCCACCGATTCTGGCCGCTGCGGCACAAAAGAAAGCAAGTGCGCGCGTTGCGATGGTGTTATGCGGGCAAGTTCTTGATTGGTGTCAAGCGACAACGCGGACGGCGATGAAGACACTTGTGTGTGCGCGCGATGCGCATGTTCGACTTGCAAGCGCGCGCTTCCGGAATGCGTGGACAACAAGCCCGCCGCGGCGCGCAGCAACGTGCTCTTGCCACCGCCGTTGGGACCAATCACCACCGTCACCGCGCCACTTTGAAATTGCACATCAAGTGGACCCAAAACAAAATCGCCGTTGTGAATCAACGCGTGTTCAAATTGCAACGTCATCGCATCCACGCTTTCGCGGCGCCGCGGCGCAACAAGACTAAGAAGAATGGACCACCCGCAAGCGCGCAGATGACGCCAACCGGCAAGCGCCCCGTGCTGGCTGGCGCGAAGTGGCGCACCGCATCAGCGGCGATCAACAACGTGCTTCCAGAAATTGCAGCGGCCAGAACCGACACGCGATGCCTTGGTCCAACACAACTGCGCGCCATATGCGGACCGATCAAACCAACAAAGGCCAAGGGTCCGCACAGCGCAGTGGCCACCGCCGCAAGAACGCTTGAACCAAGAACTAAATACAGGCGCACGCGAGAAACATGAATTCCAATGGATGCGCTTTCATCATCGCTTAAACCCATGGCGTCCAATGTGGCGCCTTTGCGAATACCAATGAAAATGGCTGCGAATACGGTGATCACCGTCACGATCACCACGGATAGTTCTGGCACCTCGGGCACACGTCCCAGCGCCCAGCCTGCAAGTGCAGGACGCATTTCAAGTGGCAGCAACCACTCAATCAGTGACGCCAACGCAGCCGCGACTGTTCCCACTATCACGCCTGAAAGCACAAGCGATATTGGATCGATGCCGCCACCTTTGCCGCGGCCAAAATACAATGTGACCCCAAGCGCCAACAATGCGCCAACAGTCGCGGGAAGAATTGCACCGCCCATGAGCAACCATGGTCCACCAATTGCGGCAATCCAATACGCGGCCGCCACGCACGCTTGGCTTCCGGCTGAAAGTCCAAGCACAAATGGCGAAGCCAATGGATTGCGTAGAAGTGTTTGTAAATAAATTCCACTCAGCGACAACGCGGCGCCCGCGAGCAGTCCGCTGAGCAGCGCCCCAACGCGCCATTCAATTGAGTCGGATGATGGCCACGCAAAAGTCCACTGACCAACCGCGTCGCGTCCAACAAGAAATCGACAGGCCATTGCGGACACGCACAACAGCGAAAGCACAACCCATCCAATCCGTGTTCGATGGGCACTCATGGCTTGTCGGCATCCCCATTCATTTGCACGGTTGAAATATTCGGCGAGTTCACTGACGTCATAGGCTGGCAAAACTTCTCTATTTCGGCGCGAAACAAAGTCAATCCCGTGGCCAACTCCGGTCCCGGCAGCAACAATTTTGGTGCGTACAGCGCCAGATGCGACACGCCACGCTTGGGACATGCGTCATCCAACACGCCAGGTGAGCGCGCATGATCTTTATCGCCAACGGCGCCAACGATGACAATAATTGATTTGGGTTGCGTGGCGAACAACTCCTCCAGTGACAAATTTGGATTGCCTTTGTTGGGCAACGCCAGTGTTCCACCCATGGCGACCCACGCTTGCGCAAGATACGTGTCGGCGCCAAACGCTCCAATGGGTTCGTCGGAGTACAACAAAATGGCTGGCGAAAGTTTTTGCGCAGCCGCGCAAGGCGTCAACTCTTTTTCTAGCGCGTCGACCAATAGTTGCGGACGAATGGGCGCGGCTTGACCAACCGCTTTCTCCACGGCGCCAGGCAAATGCCGAATGTCATCCAAACTTGTGGCGGGAATAAATTCCAACCTCCAATTTTTCGCGCGCGCGGCTTGCTCAAGTTGCGGCGGCGCGCCCACTTGTGTTTGCTGAATCAAAATCAAATTTGGCTTGGTGCGCATGAGCGTTTCTAAATCCACATCGTTCAATGATCCAACGATGGGCGCGGTTGATGCGCACCACGGGGTGCGCCCTACCAAGGCACTTTCCCATCCCAAGGCCACCACGGTTGCGCTTAAGGCAGGCGAGAAACTGGCGATGCGCGGCGCGGAATTGCGTGAATCCGCCAGCGTTTTTACAGCATCTTCCTCGTGGCATGCCGCCACAACAAGCGCCATCAACATGAGCCATATCGCTCGTCGCATGAACGCAGAGTAGCACCCATTATGCGACGACCTCTCGCTACACTCTCAAACTGAAATGAATCTTTTTCGATCCATGGGTCAACTATTGCTCGGCCCCCGCGAGGAGCCCGAGCAAGTGCAAACGCGCCGCGTTCCAGACGCCGCCGCGGTGGCGACGGCCATTACAGAACTTGCCGAGCGCTTGCATGAAGATGAACGCGAGCGTGAAAACATAATGCCGCTGCTGCAACGCTTGCCGGAATCATTGCAAGCGCTTCCGGAGATCGCTCGTCAACAAGCCAAACTTGGTGAGGCCATCGCAACATCGTTGGTGCAGTCTCGCCAACGTGATCAATCCATTGAATCTATTTTGGAGCGCATCGCCCAAGGCGTGGGGCAACAAACCGACACCTTTGGCTTGGTGCAACAACAACTGGATTTAAATCACCAAGCGGCTCAGCGCATTGCCGAAGCCGTGGCCACCTTGGCCCAAGGTGTTGGCGATCTTTCAAGTGGCCAGCGACGCAACTCCGACTCGCTTGTGGGCTTGCTTGATCGCATGCGCGACCGCGACGAATCGATTGGAAAAATTCAGGGACGCTTGCATTTGTGGCTGGTGTTCTCAACCGCCGTCGCGTGCGGATCCATGATCGCTTGTCTTTTGCTTGCTTGGGCGGCTATTCGCGCATTGACTTCGACATAATTGAAACGGCGAGTAGTATTCGCCCGCACCTTGGTGGGGTGGCAGAGCGGTTGAACGTATCCGACTTGAAATCGGATAGACCCGCAAGGGTCTCAGGGGTTCGAATCCCCTCCCCACCTTTTTTGTTGTGATGCAAGCGGCGACACACGATGTGAAGCCCGCAAGCGTCGCCCGGGCACACAAACTTCAGCGACTTTTAATTTCAACAGATGGTTGTGCGACTGCTGAAGCACCAGCGGAATCTTTCGCTGGTGGCGCCACGGGCTGCAGCGGAAATTCACCGCGGAAAATTCTGTCGCCCGCGCCACGCGCGGTGATGGCCTTCACAAAGGTGTTGAATTCTTCAGTGAACGTGGCGAAGTCCGGATTAAAATATTCCAAAATCACCGCATTGCCTGTGCGCAATTGCACGGCGCGTTCACGGCCCTTCTTGCCCACGATCGCCTTGCTGGCGGCCAATCTTCCGGCGAGTTTTCCGGAGGCGGAGTCCTGGATCAATTTCGAAAAATTGGCGCTGTACTTTCCGCCTTCACCATCTTGCAGAAATTGCACCAACGCCCACACTTGCGCGTAGTAGGTCAGAAGAGAATTTTTTCCATCCTGCAAAAATTCCTGCGGCGTTCCATCGAGCAATTCACCAAGTGGAATCAAATCGTCGCTGCGAACCGCCTCACGCAGTTCCGACCAACGCTCAAAGTTTCGCCACGGACGAAATGTGGAAGGACCACTATCGCGCGACAAACGCGTTCCTTCCATGTAGCACGCAATGCCCTCCTCCATCCAAGTGGGAAGCGGATGTTGCAGGGTTTGCTGGCTGAATTGATGCCAACCTTCGTGCGCGGCGATTGTCTGCGTGTCGAAGCGGCCAATGTCGTAGAGAACGCTGACGGAATCCGAGGTGTAACCACCTTTGCCAAGGCCGATATAAATTTCAGCGTCGCGACCCAATTTGGCGCGAGTCCATTTTTCCCACAACGCACGCTCACCAAAAACATACATTTCCAGCGGCCCATCTGGAATTGCAATGGGACCAAGCGCGCTTGAGTAGGCCACAAAACAAGTCTCCATGAAGTCGGGCAGTCGATCACGAAATGATTGATCGCGCAGCGCCAATTTTAAATTGTAATGTGGAGTCCGAATCACAACGCCGTGGTCACCTCCATCGCTCCAAGGACCCTCAACAACATTTTTGGAAATTGAATCCGCGATCGCAGCTGGATGCACCTCGCTGGTTGTGGTTGAAGATACCGTTGGAACACTTGGCGCGCTGGAACAACCCGCAGCGCACGCAAGAATGAGAGCCATAAGAATGGTGTTGTTTTTGTTCATGCACGATTTCAACATTCACACTCTATGCGCACAAGTGTCAACCAGCATTCAAAAAGTCTTAAGCCAATTCCCGCAGCGACCGCTCCACTGCGGCAAGTTCAGCCTCTGCGTCAAGCAACATTTTCTGCGTGTCTTGCACCACTTGCGGCGGTGCCTTGGCCACATAGCCAGCGTTGGACAACTTGCCTTTGTAGCCGCTGACGGCGCGCTGTCGATCCGCGAGCAACTTTGTTAAACGCGCGCGTTCCGCGCCAATATCAAGCGCATCCACCAAGCCATCAATCCAGCATTCTTCGCCCTCAAAGGTCATTGCGGCGGCGGTTGGCGAACGCGCATGAGCGAGTGGCAACACGCCATCCACGCCAGACAGCGTTTCAACAATGCCGCCCGCAAGCGTGACCACGTGCAACGCCTTGGCGCTGGCCAACAACTTGATGCGCTTCTTTGGATTCACTTGACGTTCGCCGCGAACATTTCGAATGGCTTCAACCAACGTTTGCGCGCGCGCGAAATCACCCTCCGCTTTGGTGTCGATCAAACTTGCATGCGCAACTGGCCACGACGATGTGGCCAACATGTCGGTCGATTTCATATCAAGACCGCGCACGACGCACGCCGCGTGCTTGTTCACCGCGCTCCACAACGCCTCGGTCACATGCGGCATGCCTGGATGGAATAAACGAACAATGGCGCTCAGTGAACACGCCATGACGCATTGTTGCGCTGGATCATTCTTGGCTGTTGGCTTGGCGGCCTCCAAGAACCAATCGCAAAAGTCGCGCCACAATAAGTCATAGCCAGCGGCGGCAAAATCACTGAAGCGATATTCCGCCAACGCGCGATCGGCGCGCGCCAATGCGCCGGCAACGCGCGACAACATCCAACGATCAAGAAGTGGACGAGTAGCGGGATCAACTTCAAGCGCGGGCTGCGGCGTGTTCATTAACGCAAAGCGCGACGCGTTCCAAAGCTTGGTGGCAACATTGCGACCCATGTCGAAACGACTTGATGTGTTGCGCGCCAATGGTTGCGCCGCGCTTGGAGTGGCCAACCCGCTCGCCGCGCCGTAGGTGGAAACCATTGTCTTTGCAGGCGTTTTTCGACTTTTCTGAATTGGCGCCGCCACCATATGGCCGCTTGGAGCGCGCATGAATTCGGGCTCGAATGTTTCGCCACTCTCCGGATCAATCATGTCAATCTGCACGCGCACATCTTGCGTGTCGGTGGTCAAGTCAAGCAATGTGAATCGCAACGCGTCGGCGCCGTGACTGTGAATGACATCGCGCGGATCAAGTCCGTTGCCCAAGCTCTTGCTCATGCGCTGACCGAAACCATCTTGAATGACGGGATGAATGTAGACATGCTTGAATGGAACTTTTCCCCCCAAGAAATAACGATTGAACATGGTCATGCGGCTCACCCACAATGTGATGATGTCGCGCGCGGTGCTAAGCACGCTGCTTGGGTTGTAACGCTCAAGCATGCCATTCATGTTTGGAAATTTTTCTGGATGCGGCCAACCCAGCGTGCCCAGTGGCCAGAGCGCCGAACTGAACCAGGTGTCAAGAACATCTTGGTCCTGCACAAAACCAGCCGCGAGCAATTGCGACGCAACATGATCAAGCTCCAGGGGCAAACACACGGATTCCTCAACGCTGCCATCGTCGCGCTTGCGCATGCGGTGCGCCGCGCCCATCTTGGACCACTTGGAATCCACCGCGATCATTTCACTGCCCCGCAGCGAAGTGGATTGCGTGAGCGCCTCATCTTTGGCGTCGCGGGTCCACACCGGAATACGGTGCCCCCACCACAATTGCCGGCTAATGCACCAATCGCGCAGCGACTCGTGCCAATGTTGAAATGTCTTTGCATATCGCGGCGGAAAGAAACGAATTTCGCCGTCGCCCACTGCGTTGCCCGCGGGCGACGCGCCTTCGAATTGATCGGGCGCCATGGCCTTGAGCGCCGCGCCGCGCAAACGCTGATCAGTCACGCGCACAAACCATTGATCGCTCAGCCAAGGCTCAATCGCCACGCCGCTTCGATCGCTGTGACCCACGGCGTGTTTCCACGGCCGCTCATTTTCCAGAAGACCGTTCACCTTGAACCAATTCACAATCGCCTTGCGCGCGTCCTCGCGTGACAAACCAACAAACGCTTTCGCATCCGCGGACACATCTTGCCAACCATGGCGATCTGAAATCGCGCCATCTGGACCAAGCACATTGATCACCGCAAGAGAGTGGCGGCGACCAATATCAAAATCATTCGGGTCATGCGCAGGAGTGACTTTCAAGAATCCAGTCGCAACCTCGGCCTTGGCGTCACTGGCGTCGCCACCCATGGACAGAGGCATGACAACGTAGTCATCCTCCACGATTGGAATTTCGCGTCCAACAATTGGCAAGCGAATTTTCTTGCCGCGCAAACTGGCGGCACGTGGATCTTTTGGATTCATGGCAACCGCGGTGTCGCCAAGCATGGTCTCGGGACGAGTGGTGGCCACGGTAATCGTGCCCGAACCATCGCTCAGCGGATATTTCAAGTACCACATTTTTCCTTCAACATCGCGCATGACCACTTCGTCGTCGGCAATGGCCGTCTTGGTTTTGGGATCCCAATTCACAAGGCGCCGACCGCGCTCAATCAAACCATCTTGAAACAACCTGAAAAAACCTTCACGCACCGCGGAGGCGCACACTGGATCCATGGTGAAACGCGTGCGATCAAAATCGCACGAGCAACCCATGGCGACAAGTTGCTCAAGAATGACGCGCTCATATTCATCTTTCCACGCTTGCACTTGCGCCACAAATTCATCGCGCGAAAAATCAGTGCGCTTCTTGCCTTGCAGCGCCAAGCGCCGCTCAACCACCGTTTGCGTGGCGATGCCGGCGTGATCCGTACCTGGCATCCACAACACATCGCACCCACGCATGCGCGCGTGGCGGGCCAATGTGTCTTGCAACGTGTTGTTGAGCGCGTGCCCCAAGTGCAAAGCCGCAGTGACATTGGGCGGCGGAATAAACATGGTGAACGGCTGGGCTTTGGATTGGGGATTGGCCTTGAAACAACCCGCGTCGCGCCAACGTTTGGCGATCTCGCTTTCATGGTCGCTTGGTCGGTAGGATTTCGGCAAGCCACTGGCATCAACTTCAACGCCAGCGTTGGCGATCACTGCGTTTGCTTCTTGCGTTTGTTCTGGCTTGTGAGTTTGCGACATGTCCAAACAATACTACCGACCACCTGCACTTGGATGCCTGCTCTTGGCGGCAATTTATTTTGTCGCATCGTGCGGAGATCGCAAGTCATCGCCCGCGCTTTCGGCGGCGCAAGTGCAAGCAAGCGTTCAGGCGATGGACCGCTTGATTGATGCGGGCAAATTTGAAAACGCGTTGCGAGTGGCGCGTGAACTTGCGGCCAAGGCGCCAAGCGATCCAATTGCCAGCGAAGCGTTGGCGCGCGCGTTGTTGAGCGAGTGCAACGCGAATCCAACCGCTGAACTCAGAGTTGAAACAGCAGCCGCATACGCCAAGGCCGCAAAGGAGCGACCCACAAGTCCTGGGCTTCAATCCGCCGCGGGTATTGCCGCATTTTCGGCGGGATCGATTGAGAACGCGATCCGCTTTCATCAGAAAGCCGGCAAACTGGAGCCAGGAAATCCGCAACATCTGTATTTGGAAGCCATGATGTGGAACGCGTCGGCGCAACCCAATTCTTCAATTGAACTTTTTGAAAGAGCGCTGAAACTGAATCCCGACTCGCCCGACATTGAAATGGGTTGGGCCGAGGCGCTTTCACAAGTGGGCGATGTGCCACGCACGCTTGAGCACATGCAACGAGCGCGCACGTTGGCGCCGCAAGATGCCGCAATTCGTTTTCGCGCCGCGACCATTTTGCGCGCCGTTGGCAAACCCAACGAAGCCGCCGACATATTGCTTGGCGGTATTTCCATTGGCAGCGCGAATCAGGCCACCTTTGAACTGTGCGCGCAATGCCTCAGCGACGCCGGCAAGCACGCGCAAAGCGCTGAAGTGTGGGAGCGACTTGCCGCCACAACCATGATGCGGCCGCAGCCTTTGTTGGAAGCCGCGCGAAGTTGGTCACGCGCGGGCCAGCAAGAAACCGCTTTGATTTTGCTGGAAAAAGCGCGGCAAGCCAATGCGCCACAAGCGTACTTTGATCTGGTGCAAAGCGAAATTTTGGCGCGCCAACCGCAACATCCATAAAAAAGAGTTTGCCGCATGCCCCGTGATGCGCCAACACAACTCCGACCTGACTATGAGATTATTTTAAATTGTAAATATCGCGCGTGATTATTTTGCGCGCGCAAAATCTATTCAACCAACATCGTGACCAAGCGAGCGCCCGCCATCAAGCGTGATGGCGCTTCCCGTCATGAAGGGTGCCTCCATGGTCACAAAGCGAACCAACGCGGCGGCGTCATTGGGTGTTCCAACTCTGCCAAGTGGAACGCGCTCCACATACGCCGCGAGTTCGTTGGCACCCATGCTCTGCGGCCACGCGATCACGCCGGCAACGATCACATTCACGCGGATCAGTGGCGCCAGTTCAAGGGCCAAATTGCGAAAACTTTTTTGCAGCGCGGATTTGCTGGCCAAGTAATGAGTGAACTCTTTCATTGGGCGAAAGTCGACATGAATATCACCGAAGGCCATCACGGAGGCTCCACCAGGCAGCGTTGATCGGCGCAGCGCGGGCGACAACATTCGCGCCAACGCCATCGGAGTGGCGGCGTTGACGCGCATCAATTTCGCCGCTTGCGCGCTCTGTTGACCATCGAAAAAATCTTTTTCCCACATACCCGCCGAAACAATCAACGCGTCAAGCCTGTCCAGCGCAAGCGAACGCATCGTCTGCAAGGTCGCGTCCGTGTCACCAAGATCCAATTTCAACAACGTGACTTTGGCGCCAAGGGCAATGGCCATGGAACATGTTTCGTTCGCACCCACCTGGTCGGTATGAAAAGTCGCCACCAAATCAAATCCGACGCGCGCCAATTCCAAAGCCACCGCGCGCCCCACTCGCTGCGACGCCCCGATGACCATTGCCAGCGGCCTCATGAACCACCATCAATTCTCTTGGCGGATTCACTCCAAGCATCCACAACTTTCGTGGCGCGACGCGCGTCAACTTTCATTTCATTCACGCGCCTGCGCAGCGCGGATTTGACAAAAAGAAGCGCCAAAACAGCCAACACACCGCTACCAGCAACCACCATTGACATGCGATAAATCGCTGAAAGTTCAAACTGTACTGGAGTGGATTCAAACATGATCGCAACAGGATACGAGCCGTAGTTGATTTGGCGAATCTCGTAGAATGAAAAAGTGTTCCACCGCAACAGGCTGACCAACAGAATTCTGACGCATGTCCAAATGATTTGGCAGAGGCGGCGAAGAATTTCAATCACCGCCTTGGCGTTGGCGATTTCGATTTGGTGCCTGCTGCGTTTCACGCCATCCTTGAATTGGGTCATCGCCGCGGTGGTCACCAAGGAAAGCGGCGCCGAGTCAATGGTGACCAACGCGCATTGGAACGGTTGGGGCAATCTCACTGTGGAGTCCATGGTTGTTCTTGCGCCGACATGGCCGGGCAAGACCAAGGAACTGATTCGAGTGAATGGAATTGATGTCACATTCAACCCGCTGCATTTGCTGATTGGAAAAGTTCTGGTGCACGACATCCATGTCGATTCGGCGGTAGTCAATATCGCCGAGCGCGCCAATGCCCATGGCATCTTTAATCTCATGGCGCTTCAACCGCGCATGGGATCAGGTAGCTCGCCCATTGAAGTCCGCCAAGCAAGTCTGGATCAATTTCAAATTGTCTCGCTTACGGTGGACGCAAAGAACAATGTCCGGCTCGAAGGTCAACATTCGTTCAAAGGATCACTGAAACCGGACCCGCACTCGCCATCCGATTTTAAATTCGCGCTGCATGAAATTCCAAATGCAAACCCAAACCCGGCCGAGAAAAAAAGCGCGCTTTCGCTTGATGGCAATGTCAATCAAAACACATTCGCCTACAGCATGACCATCACTGGACTTTCTTTTGTTGAATCACTTCTGCCCATGTTTCCTTACTCGCTGGAAACCGCGTGGAAAAATATCAACTTGACCGGATCGATTGATTTGATCAAGGTCAGCGGGCGACCAGATCGCCTGCTTGATGAAGCCACTCTGACGTTGAGCAATGTGCAAGCCACTATTCCACTTCCTGGCTACGAAACGGAATGGGTTCGCTATGAACCCAAAAAACTTCCACCGCTTCCGGAAAATATTAAAACCGCGAGCGACGTGAAGGACCCGCCGCGACTTCAAACTGGTTTTCCCCGCATGCAAGTCGACAGTGGTACTGTTCGTTTTCAACAAAATATGCTGAAGTTTGAAAACTTTATTGGCAAACTGGACAGCACCAAGGAACGCAGCCTTGCGGTGCCAATTCAGTTGGGCCTTGAAATTCGATTGCCTTCCGAAGATCAGCCAACTTCAATGGACGACGCCCAAGAGTGGTTCAAAGATGTTTTTGACCGAAGTGGCGTTGAAGCCACCGTGAAAATTCACAATTTTGCTTTGACCAAGAAAAATGAAATGGACTATGACGGGGTTGAATTGCCAAAGCCAGCTGTTCAAGTCCTTGGCAACTTGCTGGCAAAGACGTGGGATGTTGATTTGGATATCACCATTTCGCGCGCCATCGCCAAGAAGGACTCCGCTGGCATCACGACACCCCAAGCCCTGACCAACAAGGGAACACTGAATATCCGAGAAGCGTCCGGCGGATATTTTCTCTTTCCGTATTTGCTGAGCGATGTCAACGCGAAGATTGATTTGAACAACGACACCGTCACGATTGTTTCCCTGCAAGGCAAAGGCAGTGGCGGCGCGATCGTGGACATCACTGGAACGGTCACCCAACCAGGCGACGACGCTGGTGTTGATCTGCACATTACCGCGGCCGATTTGCCCATTGACGAAGCATTGAAAAAATCATTTTTGTTTGGACCCAAGAAAGTGTTCGAGCTTTTGTACGACCACGCCGCTCAACAAAGTCTCATTGCCGCCGAACTCTTGAAGCCCAATGAATTTCAATTTGAAGGCCGCTGCAACGTTGATTTGCGCGTGGAACGGGCGGTCAAGGGCGGAGCGAATGTCAAAACAACTGGCGCGGTCACCCTGCGCGACGCCAATGTGATTTGCTCGCGCTTCCCCTATCCAGTGCACGTGAATTCTGGAAAAATTATTCTAGAGGACACCGTCATACGGCTTCCAGAGGAGAAATGGAAACTCACAACTCAATCAAATGCCGCCGTCACAATTGGAGGCATCATCAACATTCCACGCGACGGTGAAGATAGAAAAGTTTTTCCAGATTTAACCATCACGTTTGAAAACGACACTGTGAATCCCTTGTTGCTGGCGGCGATTCCATTTGAGACATCGAAAAATTCGCCGGCGATCATTGGGTGGCCTGGAAAAAATCTGTCCCCCGCCGCGCGCATGCTGCAGCAAATCAATCTTCAAGGCCAATTGAATGGCCAAGGAAAAATTGGCGCGCTTGCCGATGAAAGCACCACGTGGAATTTCAATCTTGGATTGACCAAAGGGTCAATCACTCCGCGTCAGAATCCCGCGGCCTCCCCAGCCGACGCCGATCAAATTCTGCCCAATGGTTTTGATCTCAAGAATGTGACGGCGCAAGTAAACGTCACCGATACCGCCACTTCACTTGATTCACTGAATGGATTTATTGGCGACGGCGAGGTGACCGCGCAGGGCTTTGCCACGCTTGATTCAAAGCTACGATGGTTTCAAGCCACGGCAAAACAAGTTCCGATTGATCGCTGGATCTTCGGCTTTTTGCCCGCTGACAAACGCGAGGATTCCATGCTGACGTGGGGCGATTGCAATCCCACGGGCACCATCAACGCAGATGTTCATTTCATGGAGAACCATGGTCAACCCGCGCGCCGCCGCGTCATGGTTGACCCAAGCAATGTCATCTTCAACCTTGATCCCGGTTTCGCCACGATTGAAATCCCTTGCGGCTACTTTGAGTTGATCGATGATTCAATTCAAGTCCACGACATGCGTCTTGAATTCAATGACATGAGCGCGAACATTGGAACCATGACCGCCAATGGCTCCGTTCCATTTGGAGCAACCAACAAGAACGTCACCGATGCGATCTTGCTAGATGCCCATTTCCAATTCGCCGATCCAGTGTTCTTCAAGGTGTTGCCAACGACTTTGCAAGCGCGCCTTGAAGCATCACAATTTCAAAGCGAAGGCGCCTTTGAAATCACCAATGGCAAATTCACAATGCCGCCACAACATGAAGGCGCCGACTTCTGCGCGGATCTATCCATGACCGACGCGCAAATGAATTGCGGTCCACAACTGGTCGGCATCAACGCTCAAATAAAACTCAACAGCGACATTGGCGGTCCCATCAACGGCATGCGTCTGGACATTCATCATGGAAATCTGTTCATTCAAAATCGCTCCATCACCCAGATCCAAGGCGCGCTTGTTACAAATTCCGCGAATGGGAATTTCACCATTCCAAAGTTGGAAGGCGATTTGTACGGCGGCCGCATTTGGCTTGACGCGATTGTGCAAGGAGAAGGAACGCGCCCCTGGAAAGTCAATGTTGGCGTGGCTGGAAGCGATCTTTCACAAGCAATCGTTGGAGGCGTCGCAAGCACCGAGGCCAACACCGAGGACGGCAATTTCAACGCCATGATCGCTCTTGGTGGCGAAATATCCGGCGATCGCGAGCGCGAGGGTCGTGGAAAACTAAAAGGGTCCAACGCAAAATTGGGCGATCTGCCCTTGGCCTTGCGCCTACTGCAAGTGACGCAATTCATGCCACCCCTTTCACAAGCGTTGAACGAAGTCGATGTTGATTTTTATCTGCGAGAGAACAAAATTCGCTTCGAGAAATTTAATCTTACTTGCCCTACACTCCAACTCTTGGGATCTGGATCACTTGATCTTGATTCTTGGACGATCAGCATGAGATTTAAGAACCGCGGAATTATTCCAATTGCAAGCGATGTGTTCGGCGCAGCCACTGACCTTCTCTTGGCGGTCGATGTGAATGGTTCGATCTCCGATCCTCATATTGTTGCAAATCCACTTCCAGGTTTAGGACAAGATCCATCTCGGGATCTTTCGTCCACTCCTTCCACATCCACAAAGCTGAACCCGACACAATGAGTGAAACACCAGAACTTGACAATGGCATCCGCACCCGACTTTCCGCGCTTGTGACGGAAGCCTCCGCCACCCACGCCGACCATGCGGGCGAAGTTGACGCGCGACGTCGCCGCCACGTTGAAGAACTTCTCGCAACCGGCCTTAAATTATTGTCGGACGGTTGCGACGTCTCACAAATTAAATTGATTGAGAATGCGGTGAAGGAAATTCGCCGCTCCTACCGTGTGTTCAACCGTTTCCGTGGCGTGCAAAAAGTGAGCATTTTCGGCAGCGCGCGCACTCCGGAAAACCACCCCGACTACATCGCCGCGCGCTCCTTTGGACAATCCATGGCGGCTGAACATTGGATGGCCATCACTGGCGCCGGCGACGGAATTATGAAAGCTGGCCACGAAGGTCCAAGCCGTGAATCCAGTTTCGGTTTGTCCATTCGACTTCCATTTGAGACCAACGCCAACGACATCATCGCGGGTGACGACAAACTGATTTCATTCAAATACTTTTTCACGCGCAAACTTATGTTTGTCAGTCACTCGGACGCAGTCGCGGTATTTCCAGGCGGCTTTGGCACCATGGATGAAATTTTTGAGGTCTTGACGCTCATCCAAACTGGCAAGAGCCCCATTGTTCCAATTGTTCTGGTTGAAGGCGCGGATACCAATGGAAAGCCGCGGGGATATTGGCGCCAATGGGAATATGGAGTTGTTGAAAATCTTTTGGCGCAAGGCTGGATCAGCGCCGAGGACCCTGGGCTGTATGAATTCGCCTCCAGTCCTGATGACGCTGTCGCGCGCATCCTTCGCTTTTATCATCGCTACCACAGCAGTCGCTATGTGGGTGATCATCTTGTGATTCGCCTCAAGCGCCAACTTCTGCCGGAGCAAGTCGCGCAGTTGGACACGGAGTTCCGACCACTGATTAAAAGCGGACACATTACGCAAACAGGCGCGTTGGAAGCTGAAAATGAGCACCATGATTTGCCACGTCTGCAGTTTCATTATTCCAAACGCGCGTTTGGTTTGCTGCGGCGCATGATTGATCGCATCAATCATTTCCCTGAAGCCAGTTCCATTTCAACATGACGCAACTCGTGCGCCGCGCTTCACACATGGCGTCGCTTCTTGGCGTGGCGCTACTGCTGCAACATTGCGCGGGCAATGATCAACGTTCCATGAACACTTCGCCGCGGCAAGAACTGGATGGATTGGAAGTCATTCGATGGACCACCACACAGGACACCTCCAAATTGGAAGGCATTGTGGTTGGCTTTCAAAAGCGCCCCGTCATGAACATGATGGCCACTGAACTATTATTGAAGGAGGGATTCCTTGCTTCAATTGTTGATCAATCCGACATGGCCTTGTTGCGCGAAAAACTTGGATCGGGCTCGATGGATATTCGCACATCCTATGGAACATTGCCAAGTTGGCGCGAAGTGTTCAAGCGAACTATTCCAATGGGACAAGCGTTTTCCGCAAACGGCCATGGTCGAACAAGCGCAAATCAAGTTTTGCAAATCGCAGCGCGTGGCTGGACCACGCCCACGGAATCTGGCGCGTGCTTCCAAATTGAAATCGCGACATCCATTCTCATGGCTGACGCGCTGCAAGAAGAATCACTTGGGCGCGCTGATCGACCGCTTGGCACGCCAATTGACAACACTGGAATTGAAACTTGCTTGCAACCAAACGAAGTGCTGATTGTGCTGAGCGCAAATCAAGGCCCATTCAAAAGCGGCCGCGGACCTGGCTCCGAATCACCCTTGCCGCCCACGGCCGGCCAGTTTTTACTGGGGGAATCATCCGATGTACAGGGGAAAGAAACCTTGGTGAAAGGCGTTACTCTTTTGGCATTCGTGCCTCATATGTCCAGTTCAATTCTTCCCTCCAAATCTCCGATTGAAAAATCATCAGCCAATGCGACATCCGCTCTGAATCCTTGAGTGAAAGACAATTCCATGCCTGAAACACTTCCACGCACAAAACAAAAACGACCGCGCCGACGATTGCGCGACACGCGCGTCGCCCGCGGAATCAAGGTGCTTCCAACACTGCTGACCTTGGGAAATTTGCTGTGCGGTTTCGCGGCCATTCATTACGCAGCCAAACCAGTTGAAGCCAGTGAAATTTTTGGATGGAGCACATTGACGGTCGCGGGCACATTAATTTTCTTCGGCATGTTCTTTGACGCGCTTGATGGCGGCGTGGCCAGACTCACGCGCAGCACCAGCGACTTGGGCGCGCAACTTGATTCACTTTGCGACATGGTGACTTTTGGCGTGGCCCCCGCCTTCATGATGTTGCGCCTTGTCAGCCATTACTACGGCGCGGAACATGGCACAAATATCCTGGGTCCCGACGCCGACAATTTCTACGCCAAAGCAACTTGGACCATTGCAGCGGTGTACATCTGCTGTACCGCGCTGCGTCTGGCGCGTTTCAATTCCGAAACAGTCAATGATGATGTGACGGCGCACATGTGGTTTCGTGGTTTGCCTTCGCCTGGGTCAGCCGGTTGTGTGGCAAGTTTAATTTTGCTGCACCAACATTTGCTGGTCAAGCGCTACGGCGGAGTCTTGCCGCCGCGCATAGAGGCCACTTCCAGTTTGCTTATTCCAGCCATCACGCTGCTCTGCGCGCTGGCCATGGTCAGCACCCTTCGCTATCCGCACATCATCAACCGCGGACTGCGCGGACGCAAACCTTTTCCGGTGCTGGTGCAAATTGTCATTCCAATCATCATGGCCGTATGGTGGCTGCAGGTTGCGTTGGCGATCTGTTTCACCACCTATACGGTGTATGGACCCGTCGCGGCGCTCACTAAAAAATTCCGTGGTCACAAAGTCCTTGCACAGACCGTTGAAGAACCAACTGCGTCCTGACATGTCACGCAATGTCTTGACATGATTTTCTGATTTCAAATACAAACCTTGTGGAACCACATTATTCTTCAATTCTCATTTTTCGGATTCTTTTTTTCTGAAACTCAATTCACCCCCGCTGAATTGATAAAGATGCAATTGAAATCCCGCTCTATTTTAGCACGCTAGGATCAATGCATGCCAACCGCGCTTTCAACAGTTCCAAACTCGCTCGGTCGCTTTGGTCCCTACGGCGGTCGCTATGTGCCGGAAACATTGGTGCCGGCGCTTGAGCAGCTTGAACTTGCATACGCGCAGGCGCGCACCGATCCCA
This sequence comes from uncultured bacterium, assembly GCA_903898755.1. Taxonomy (GTDB): domain Bacteria; phylum Planctomycetota; class Phycisphaerae; order Phycisphaerales; family SM1A02; genus SYAC01. Next base: position 18,976 of record CAIUGT010000055.1, read on the forward strand.
CCTTCACTGCGCAGTTGAATGAATTATTGCGCGACTTTGTTGGCCGTGAAACGCCATTCGCGTTGGCGCCACAACTCACCAAGCGCGCGGGTGGCGCTCAATTGTGGCTCAAGCGTGAGGACTTGGCGCATACCGGCGCGCACAAAATAAACAACACCATGGGCCAGGCGCTTTTAGCGTTGCGCATGGGTCGAACACGCATCATTGCGGAAACTGGGGCGGGTCAACATGGCGTGGCCACGGCAACGGCGTGCGCGCGCCTTGGCTTGAAGTGCGAGGTCTACATGGGCGCGGAAGATATTCGCCGTCAAGCGTTGAATGTATTTCGCATGCGCCTACTTGGCGCCACGGTGCACTCCGTGGAAACCGGAAGCCGAACATTGAAGGACGCCACCAATGAAGCCATGCGCGATTGGATGGGCAGCGTGGGCGACACGCACTACATTATTGGTAGCGTTGTTGGACCGCATCCATTTCCAATGATTGTGCGCGACTTCCAAAGCGTGATTGGCCGAGAGTGTCGCGCGCAATGTTTGTCGGCCACGGGGCAACTCCCTGACGCAGTGATCGCATGCGTGGGTGGTGGCAGCAACGCCGCTGGAATTTTTTATCCATTTGTGCAAGACGCATCCGTGCGACTGATTGGCGTTGAAGCTGGCGGCCGCGGCGACAAAGACGGCGATCATGCCGCTCCGCTGACGCATGGAAGTCCTGGCGTGTTGCATGGATCGCTTTCATATGTGCTGCAAGACGCCGCTGGACAAACCGCCGATGTGCATTCATGCAGCGCAGGCTTGGATTATCCAGGCGTTGGTCCAGAGCACAGTTGGTGGAAAGATTCGGGTCGTGTTCAGTATGTGTGCGCCACGGATCATCAAGCGCTTGACGCGTTCCGCATTCTGTCGCAGGAAGAAGGCATTATTCCAGCGCTTGAAACCGCGCACGCGGTGCATGCGGCGCTTGAGTACGCGCGGACCCGCCCCCCCACTGAGATGGTGGTGATCAATGTTTCTGGCCGCGGCGACAAGGATGTGACCGAAGCCATTCGATTGCTTGAGTTGCGCGGCGATTCACTGCATGCAAAAATGAAGTGATGTCCTGCCTGGCGCAGTATGTTCAGATGGTTGCAATTGCGCAGCCACGTGGCTTCAACAAATGCGTGATGCTGCATTCATCGCGCTGGGGTGAATAATCGCATTTGAAATGAAAATTATTTCGCAACTTCCTTGGCGGCAGGTGGAGCAGTCGCGTCTGTCTTTGGCTTCGCGGGGTTCGTCGCCGCAATTTTCAAATCAAGCGCAATAGGGCAATGATCGCTGGCATAGCCCGCGGGCGGCTGATCTTTTTTATAGTCGTAATCGGACCCAGGCATCAACGTTCCAAAAACAAAGAACGACTTGGGAACCGCAATCTTGACAAGCGCGGGCGAAAGCAAGATGTAGTCAATGGAACGATTGGTGATGTGCGTGAGATAGAGATTTTTTGCCGCCAGTTTTTCAGCGGCTTTACTTTTGGCGTCGGCTTTGGAAGTTGCGTCAGACTTTGCATCGGATTCATCTGCGTTGGCGTCAGCGGATCCATCGGCATCCTCGCTTGAATCCGTCGCATCTGGCGTGGCGGATTTCTTTTCCTTGGCTTGTCCAGCTTCGGGGCGAAATTCGTAGGCGCTGACAAGTCCGGCGAAATCTTTGTCGCGATACAACTTTGCTGCTTTTTCCATAGGCGTTGCGTTGAAGTCGCCAACCACTGCAACAAATGCGTCAGGGTTCTTGGCCAAATCCGCCTTCACCATTTCATTCATGCGCAGTGATTCCAACTCGCGGTGATGCGCCGTCGCTTTTCCGCCTGCCTTGTGGTGCACAACATAGATCGTCAACTCTTGACCACTTGGAAGATCAATGGTGGCTTTCAACGGACTACGTTGAAATTTCAACGGCTCCTTCACCTTCGGATCATCGCCCCAACCTTCTTTCTTGCGTTGGTCGGTGTCCTTTGGAATATATTTTTCCATGGGCGCCAAATCTTCCGTGGTCCAAATCTGCACGTCTTTGATTGGAAAGCGACTGAGCAAAGATTGCTCAACGCCGCGGTAATACCCCACTTCCTTACTGGCCAAAAATTCGTATCCCATGTCTTTGAGATAGGTGTCGCGGAACCAACGAAGCGCGTCCTCGCCTTCCACTTCTTCTAGGCACAGCACATCGGCGTCCAAATCATGAATGGCTTTCGCCAATGATTTGCAACGGTCTTCGCTGGTTTGCATTTTAATGTCGTCGTATTCGCCAGACAAAGTTGGATCATCAATGCCATCAAAGAAATTTTCAATGTTGTATGCGCCCAGTCGAATTGTGCCAGCGGCTTTCGCTGGCGCCTTGGCAATTCCATACAGCAACCCAGCGGCGCGCTTTGGCTTTTTGGAAGTCTTCGGCGCGGACTGAGAAGCCGATTTGTTTTTTGCAGTATCAGTTTCCGCCATGTCGGACTGCGGCGCCGCGGGCGAGGCAGTTGGCGTAACTGGCGGCGCAACAGCGGCCACAAGCCAATACACAAGCACGGCGCACACAAGCAACGGAAGTCTAGAAATATTCATCCACGCAGTGTACGAATGCGGCGCGCACTTGGGCTACTATCAATTCATGTCCCTACGCCGTGGTAGTCGCCGTTTGTATCGTGAATATCTCGCCTCGCTGCGTGAACGCAAGAAGAAAGCTAAGTTGGAGCCGGTGGCAATTTCATGGCATGGGTCCGAGCGCAGCCTGCGGCGCAACAGAACATTCGGGCAACTCTTCAAATCTTTCCTTGGCGAATTGCGTCCGCACCGCGCGCCCATGTTATTCACGCTTGTTACCGTCGCTCTTGGCGCGGGGCTCACGCTCATTCCGCCGGCGGCCACCAAACTTGCCATTGACAATGTCTTCATTGGCTCACCACTTCCAAAGTGGGTTGATGGAATACTTCCTGAGCACATCACCAGCGATCGCACCGCGCTCTTGGGTTGGATTGCCACAAGCATTTTGGTGGTGAGTTTGATCGGAACCGCCATTAGTATTTCGGGGCGCTGGCAAGCCACTCGCATCACCAAGCGATTGCAAGCGCACATTCGCCGCAAAACATTTGAGCACGCGGTGCATTTACCGCTGCACCGCGTGTGGCAAATGAAATCCGGCGGTGTGGCTAGTTTGCTACGCGAGGACGCTGGCGGCGTGGCGGAACTTGTATTCAACATGTTGTACAACCCGTTCCGCGCCATTGTGCAACTACTTGGAATACTCACCATTCTGGCGATCACGGATTATCGATTGCTGCTTGGAGCAACAATGATTCTGCCAGTTGTATGGTTGAGTCATTGGACTTGGATCGGCCGCATTCGTCCGCTGTACCGCGACATTCGTCAGCAACGCACCGATGTTGACTCGCACGCCACGGAAGCCTTTGGTGGAATGCGCGTGGTTCGCGCTTTCGCGCGTGAGCAAAGTGAGTCGTCGCGCTTTCTGCGCGGCAGTCATCTCATGGCGCGTCAGGAAATTTTGACCTGGTGGTGGAGCCGTGGAATTGAATTGGCGTGGGCGCTTCTTATTCCAACCGCCAGCGGATTGCTGCTGTGGTTTGGTGGTAAACAAGTGATCGCTGGAACGCTCACTCCCGGCGATTTAGTGCTGTTTCTTACCTATTTAGCCATGTTGCTTGGTCCGCTTGAAGCGCTTGCCAGCAGCGCGACTAATTTTCAAACCAATCTTGCGGGCTACGACCGCACGCTTGATGTGCTGAATGAAGCTCCAGAGTTGCCCGATCGACCCAACGCACTGCGGCTTGATCGCGCGCGCATGCTGGGCGCGATGCGTATTGAGGATGTGCAATTTAGTTACCCCAAATCAAAGACGCCCGTGATCAACGGCGTCACGTTTGATGTGCTGCCTGGTGAAACAGTTGCGTTCGTTGGCGCAAGCGGCGCTGGCAAGACCACGATCTGCAATCTCATCGCCCGCTTCTTTGATCCAACCGCGGGCCGAATCTTGATTGATGGAACGGACTTGCGCGACTATCGGCTGCATGATTGGCGAAGTTTGCTTGGCATTGTTGAACAAGATGTTTTTCTTTTCGATGGCACCATCGCCGACAATATTTCGTACGGGCGCAAGCACGCCACGCAACACGATATTGAACAAGCCGCCATGCTTGCGTGTTGCCATGGCTTCATCAGTGAAATGCCCAAGCAATATCTCACGCGCATTGGCGAGCGCGGCGTTCGTCTCTCGGGTGGTCAGCGCCAACGCTTGGCCATTGCTCGCGCGGTGCTCGCTGATCCACGCGTTTTAATTCTGGATGAGGCCACCAGCAATCTAGATGTTGAAAGTGAATTGTTTATTCAAGAGGGCTTGGTCAATCTCATGCGCAATCGAACTTCATTTGTGATCGCGCACAGGCTTTCAACCATACGCAACGCCCACAAGATTGTTGTGCTGAAGGACGGCTTGGTCGCGGAGGTTGGTTCGCACGAGGAACTCATGGCGCGTGGCGGATCCTATTACGACATGGTTTTGATTCAAACTTCGCGGCCGGAAACGAAAAAGTCAGAGGTCAGCGCTGCAAATTCAATGGCGTCACACGCCTGACACGCGGCCGCGCCAAGAGCGACGACCAGTGCGTGCCAGCCACCAACTTCGCCATTGAATCACGGTCATCAATAGAACAGTGAATGGGTGCAGCGCCACTGCGATCCACGGTTGATCAAATCGAATCGCAAGCAATGCGCGCGTGACAATCCCCGCAAGCCACGCCGCCACAAAACAATTGAGCGCGATGGGCTGCAGCGAAAATCCACAAAGCCAAGCCATCAGCGCCACGGCTGGAACAATATGGCCCAACACATGCAGCGTGGAGAACACAAGCAATGTGGTCATGGAACCCAACCCTTCAAACGCGTTCTTGGCGAATCCTCTCCAAGTGCTCATCCATCCGTGATACATGCGCACGCTTAGAAAATCCGTGGCGTCGAACAAATCCGTTCTGCCACCAACGGCGCGAACGGCGCGCGGCAACTGAATGCCGTCATGCATGCTGTTCTTGAATGCGCGGTGGCCACCAGCGCGCAACCATGTCTCGCGCTTCACCAACAAATATTGTCCGCACCCCGCGCCCAAACTTGCGCGCGCGTCGCTGCGCATCAACGCCATTGGCAAATAGCCAAGCAACATGAAATGGATCAGCGGCACCACCATGGCCTCGCCAAGGGAACCGCAGATTTGCCGCGGAAAGGTGCTCACTAAATCGCTGTTGCTGTCCTGGGCATATTGCAAACCAAGCGCAACGGCTTGAGGTGCAAAGCGCACATCGGCGTCGGTGAACAACAACCACGACGCGTTGGATGCTTGACCCATTTGCTCGCAACCCCACTGCTTTCCATTCCATCCCGATTCAAGTGGCTTGGTGGCAACGCTTCGGCAACGCGGATCACGCGCGGACATGGCCGCGATGATGGATGGAGTTTCATCCTGGCTTTGATCGTCGTACAGCAGCACTTCAACGGCGGCATTTTCGCTGGCAAGAATGCCTTGCACACAGGCCTGAATGTTGGCGGCCTCGTTTCGTGCGGGAATGCAAACCGAAACTTCAGCGCGCTCACCCATGGACCTGCTTTGAAATTTTGGCGTTCGAAACAAAAACAAATTCACGCAACTCATGCCCAGGGGTAAACCTGCAGAACACAGAGCGCCGATAGCGAGTCCTTCAAGAAGCATGTTCAAATTGCCATTTCATTGTGTATCCGTTTCAACGCAGCGGATTGTCTGACGCCAGCCGATGCTTCAATTCGATGCCCGGTTTTTTTCCACGCGCCCTGAGCCACAAGTCATAGAGGGGATGAATTTTATTTCCGCGGTCACCAAGAATCGATTCAAATAGATTTGGATCGCGTGATTTCACCGCTTCCGCAAGAAGACGCTGATGAGATTCCATCACATCGCCAAGATGCCGCTGCCATGAGGCGGTGGAACATGTGGCTGGTGGCGCGATTTCGGCCACGCTTAAAAATATTTCGGGTCTTTGATCCTGCCAGAACCCATATTCACAAGAAATGCGCCAGGCGCGCATGCCTGTATTTCTAGACAAAATGGCTGAGGCGCCAGGTCGCGGTCGAACCTCATTGCGAATATCCACAAAGCGACCTTGCGGCGTCAGCGAAATCATTGGCCGCGGCAATTCACCCAAACGCTTTTGCACATACTCAGTCATAAGCGCAAGCGACTCCGCGCGATCTGGATCAATTCCAAACAAACCACACTTCCGCAGGAATTGAAAGCGCTCCAACTGTGTTCGATCCATCGGCGTGATGTTGGTGCGATTTTTAAAATACAGATGTCGCAACGCCAACATGATCATGGGATCCCACCAACTGCAATGATTCATGATCAACATGCTTGGGTGTGGCTCGCGCGCGATGTCGTCAAACGCCGCACGATTTCCTGCCAGCACCCGCACGGCGTGGAATTTCTTGCCGATCAATTTTGTGGCGTACCAACTCACCATATTGGCAAAGCGAGCGTTCCATGCATCCGGAAGAATTTCGCCGCTCACAACGATGTGGCCATTTCTTGCGGAGAAGTTGGCGCGTTGCCCTTGGACGGCATGGCAGGAACCACAACGCCGCAATCTTCACACGCCGCGTGAGCCGCGGTCACGCCACTCATCAACACCATGGGAACTCCAGGACCGGGATTGCTGCTGCCGCCCGCAAGATACAAGTTGCGCAACACTCGACTGCGATTGCGCGGCTTGAATCCACCATGCAAGCGTCCGTGGCTGGCCAACCCATAAATCGCGCCGCTCTCGGCGTTGTACATGCGATCAATGGAATTGGGCGTGAGATGTTTTTCAACAACAATATGCTTCTCAATGTCCTGCATTCCAAACCGCTTCAGCTTGTCAAGAATCACCGGTCGGTAACGCTCCAACAAACCGCCAGCACCATCCCACGCTTGTTGCTCTCGCAGATACGCGGTGTGCACCAAAATATAAAGCGACTCGCAACCCGAGGGCGCTTGATGGGCGTCGGTGCGGCTTGGAACACAAACATACAATGATGGATCACGCGCTGGAATTCCCGCGCCGTAAATATCCGCAAACTCCTGCGTTGACTCGCGGCTGAAAATAAAGTTGTGATGCAGCAAGTGGTCGTATTGACGATTTAATCCCAGATACAACACCACTCCACTGCACGCGGGCGAATATTTTCTAGCGATGCGCTTCTGCTCACGCGCTCCGCGCGGCGAAGACACAAGATCGCGGTACGTCCGCTGCACATCGCAATTGCTCACCACCACATCGGCCAACAATTCGCGTCCATCTTCAAGCGCCACACCTGTTGCGCGACCGTTCTGCTCCAATATTTTTTTCACGCCCACGCCATTCAGTAACGTGGAGTTCTCCTCGCGCAAAATGCGCTCCAAACTTTTAGCCACTTGCCGCGTACCACCCATGCTGTACCAACAACCATGATCGACTTGCGCCGCGGCGATCAAACCAAGAATGGCTGGCGCCAGAAACGGACTCGATCCCACATATTGCAGAAAGTGCTCGCTCAGTTGCTGCAAATGCGGCTCATGAATCCATCGATGCGCCGTTGCGGCAACCGTGCTGTAGAGACGCATGGCCAACACGTCGCCCATCAAGCCCTTCATACGCGGAGGCGGCTTGCGGACCAAATCCGAAATGCCCTCAAGATCCTTGTAAAAGAAAACATTCTCGCTCAGGCGATACATTCGGCGACTCCACGCCACAAACTGTTCCCAACCGTCGCCAGCATTCGCGCCAGGAAATTGCAAATTCATTGCGCTCTTCATGGCCGCCACATCCGACAGCAAATCTATTTTTGTTCCGTCCTCGTAGAAACATCTCCACTGTGGATCAAGGCGCACCAACTCCAAATAATCCTGCGCGCGCCGTCCACTGCGGGCAATGATTCCGCGCACCACATCGGGCATGGTGAGAATGGTGGGTCCCATGTCGAACTTGAACCCCTGCTCTTCAAGCACGTTCATTTTGCCGCCTAAATGCGCGTTCTTTTCAACTACCGTCACGGCGAAACCAGCGGTGGTTAATTCCACGGCGGATGAAAGTCCCGCAAGTCCGCCACCAATAATGATGGCTGTTGGCTTGGTCTTTGTGCTGATCATTTGGACAACTCGTTCAGCGGCCGCTTGGCCATTTCTTGTGTTGCTCGCGTCCGATTCTGCGGCGTGTTCACTGACTGATTTTTCCACGCGACTGGCTTTGCATGGCTCATCCACTGTATGAACTTGGAAAGCCCACGCACAATCTTGGCTGTGGGAATATCCGACACTGGAAGCCAGTTGGCCGTTGTCGTTGTGGCAACAGCGCGCGTGAGCTGAAGCAATCCCTCCACTCCACGACTTGTTCCCCATCCACTTTGCGCAAAACCCGCGATGGAAAGAGCAGGATGGGCCGTGGGCAGAACGCAATCATTCAGAGTGATCACGCTCACACCAAGGCGCCCAGACAATTCGCAATCACGGCTTATGCGGTTTGTGTCACGTGTAAACACACTCGCGGCAAGATGGTGAGCATGTTGGCGATGAAATCCGATCGCCTGTTCAAAATCATCCACGGGAACAACCGCCAGCACCGGACCAAAATAATTTCCCGCCACTAGATTGGCGCCAACAGGACAATCCACGATCGCAAGCGGCCGCAGGCACCCTGCGCGCGCGCCATCAATCACCGCGGAAAGACTTCGACCACCACTCGCCACAGCCTGACGCGCCAGGTCCTCACATCGTTGCGCTGCAGAATGATCAATCAACTGAAGCGGCTTCGCCCCAGCGACATGCGGAGCCAATGCTTCAAGGAATTTTCGATAGCCACTTCGCTGCACAAACACGCGCCGCGGCGCCATGCACGTTTGCCCCGCGTTCATGGTGCACGCCATCCAAATACTTTTTGCGGCCTTGATCATGTTTGCGTCTTCAAGCACAAAGGCGGAATCTTGCCCGCTCAGTTCCAACGTGGATGAAGTCAGCGTCTCGGCGCAATGCGCGGCCACGGCCCTTCCTGTGGCCGTTCCACCAGTGAACATGACATGATCAAATCCACCTTCTTCCAAGGCGTCGCGGCCTGCTTGCGGCGATGAATCAAGCACAGTCAACACATCATTTGGCAAACCACACGCCTGTGCAATGTTCAACAACTGCGCCTGACTGCGCGGACTTCGCTCCGATGGCTTCACCACAACGACGTTGCCCGCCACAAGAGCTTGCAACAATTGCACGCCAAGAAGTCCCACGGGATAATTCCATGTCGCGATGATCAAGACGCGTCCCAATGGAACTCTGCTCACCTGCAATGATCTTCCAATCATCCACCACGGCCTGCCGCCCATGCGCTGCGTTCTTAAAATGTTTCGTGCGCGATTTCGGTGCCAGCGAATGGCAGCGATCAACGGCATCAACTCGGTGACATACGCCTCTTCCCTTGGCTTTCCAATTTCATCGGAAATTTGTTGAGACATTTCCAAGGCATGAAATGCCACGGCCGCCTCGAACTTGAGCAGCCAAGCTTGCCGAGCATTCCAAGGAAATTTTGAAATGGTCTGTCTAGAATCGAAAGTAGCCATGAGAGTTTCAGTTTAACCTACATAATTATTCGACCACTTTGTCTTGACAGATTCAGCCCATTCCATTTCACAAGCCACTTTTCAAACACCTGAAAATCTCTTGCAAAACACTTCCAAATGATCTCTTCGCACAATCAAAATCTCAATGTTTCAGATGTCGCCCTTGTGGGCGCGGGCCCTGGCGGACTCGCCGCGGCGATCATTCTTGCCGCCAGCGGGGCCAGCGTGCATGTGTACGAAGCGCAGCCCATTATTGGCGGCCGTTCTCGCCGACTCACGCTGAATGGCGATCCCGGACAATTTCACTTTGATGTTGGACCCACTTTTTTCATGATGCCCTATGTGCTGGATGAAATTCTGGCGGCCGCGGGCAGCAAACTGTCCGAACGCGTCGAACTACTACGGCTTGACCCGATGTATCGATTGCTGCTGGGTCGCCCTGGTCAAGAGCCAATCACGCTCGACACCACGCAAGACATGCGCTTGATGGAGCAACGCTTGAGCGCGATTGAGCCGCATGATGGTCCGGCGTTTCTCAAATTCATCAGCGACAACCGACGCAAACTGGAAGCCATGACGCCTTTGCTGCGTAGCCCCATTCGAAGCGTGTTGGATTTGTGCACCATGGACAACATGCGAGCGGGCACGCATCTGCGACCGTGGCAAAGTTTGTACGACCACCTTCGTGGATATTTCAAGCATCCGCAAATCCGACTCGCGCTTTCCTTTCAAAGCAAATATTTGGGAATGAGTCCATTCGAATGCCCTGAACTCTTCAGCATTCTCCCATTCATTGAATATGAATATGGAATCTGGCATCCGCGCGGTGGCTGCAACGCCATCATGAACGCCATGCGCGACATTGCGCAGGAACTTGGCGTGCAATTTCATTTCAATTCCCCCGTGGACCACATTGAATTTGAAGGTCGGCAAGCCGTCGGCGTGCGCGTGGGCGGAGCGCTGCATCGACACAAGCATGTTGTCATCAACGCAGATGCCGCCGCCGCAATGAAGCGCATGATTCCTGAGTCGCTGCGCGGAGCATGGAGCGATCAGAATATTGATCGCAAAAAATATTCCTGCTCAACGTTCATGATGTATCTGGGCGTTCAGGGAGACATTGAACTTCCTCATCACACCATTTATGCCAGTCGCCAGTATGAGCAGAATTTGAAGGACATCTCCAACAACGGCGTGTTGAGCGAGGACCCTTCCATGTATGTGTGCAATCCCTCCAGACTTGATGCTTCCATGGCGCCGCGCGACCACAGCGCGCTCTACATTCTGGTGCCCACGCCCAACACGCAACCTGGCGTGAATCAAGTGGATTGGAATTCATCCAGCTCCACGCTGCGCGATCGGACTTTGGATCAACTCGAATCCATTTTTGGCGTTGGCGATATCCGTGGGCGTATTCGCGCCGAGAAACACATCACTCCAAATGATTGGGCCGCCGAAGGAATTCAATACGGCGCGACATTTAATTTGGCGCACACGCTTGGGCAAATGCTGCACAAACGCCCTCAACACAAAATGCGCGGCGTTGAAGGAACTTGGTTTGTCGGCGGCGGAACGCATCCTGGATCGGGGCTACCAGTCATTTTTCTGTCCTCGCAAATCACCGCGCGACTTCTCTGCGCGGAGCTTGGTCTTCGCTGCGCGCTGGACGCTCCACCAAGCCGCTCAAGCGGTATGCTTCAAGAGTGGACATCACCTACGGTCAATATCTAAAAGTTCAAGAATTACTTTCGCTGCAACAACCTGTCGGCGAACCCGTGGAGCATGATGAAACACTTTTCATCATTATTCACCAGGTGTATGAACTGTGGTTCAAGCAGCAAATTCATGAAGGACGGCACCTCCGCGAACTTCTGGCTCAAGGAAACTTGGAGGATGCGGCAAGCACGCTGGCGCGCATGCTGAAAATTCTCAAGACCATGGTGGCGCAAATCGATGTGCTTGAAACCATGACCCCCGTTTCGTTCTTGGCGTTTCGAAATTTTCTGACCAATGCCAGCGGCTTTCAAAGCTGGCAATTTCGCGCGTTTGAATTCTTGCTGGGCAAACGAAATCTGAAAGTGATGGAGCGCTATCCCGCCGACAGCGCAGAGCGCAAGGCGCTGGAACAACACGCCAAATATCCAACGTTGTGGTCAGGCTTTGTGCAATGCCTGCACAAAATGGGGCAAAACGTGCCTGCTTCCGCGCTTCAACGCGAAACCACCGCTGGCACAATTTCAAATCCAGAACTACAAGAGTTGCTGCTGCGCGTCTATCACACCCCAGGACCATTGCGCGGCATGTGTGAAATGCTGGTTGACTTTGACGAGGGCATTCAAGAATGGCGCTATCGCCATGTCAAAATGGTGGAGCGCACCATTGGCACAAAAACTGGAACAGGCGGCTCATCAGGCGTGGACTATTTGCGCTCAACGTTGTTTCAACCGGTGTTCCCGGATCTTTGGGAAATTCGCGCGCAACTGTAATCGCCAGAACACGCAAACCACATTCAAATTGAATTGTGTTTAGGTGAAACCGAATTGCGTTCACATAGGTATGCGTACAACCACATTTCGCACGAGCGCGTTAGCGGAATGAACTTCCCGCGGCGTTGGTCACGCGCACGCGTCCATTATCCAAATCCCACACCGCGGCCTCCGCTTTAATTGGAGAACCCTTGCCCTTCTGCATCACGCTGATGGTTCGACCAGGTCGAGCAGTGAGCGTGGCCACTTTGGTTCGCAAGTCATAATCAAACGCGTCGCACTCCACATCCACGTCTGGAGTTCTTACAAAAACCCTTCCAAGCGCACGAATTCGAAGCAATTTTACGGGCGCCCCAAAATCCACTGGAGTCGCCTCTGTGGCATCGGCCTTCACTGGCGCGGCCTCCAAACGCTCAACCGTATTTTCTAATTGATCCGCCGTCAACGTCAACGTGTCTTGCGCCCGCATGCCGGCGTGGATCAATTCAACGCCACCATCCAGCGTAATGCGATAGCGCGTTTCACCATCTCGG
>CAIUGT010000056.1 GCA_903898755.1 uncultured bacterium
AAAGAGAATCGCGTGAGCGCCAGCATTTTGAGCGCGTGGGTGAATGATTTGGTCAGCGACGAAAAAATTGGAAATATGTTCACCGCCACTCTTGCCGTTGGTGGCGAAAGCGGCACCGTGAAGAAACGATTTCATGATTTAGACAGCAGCAAATTTTCAGTACATTGCAAAACTGGATACATCAACGGCGTGTGCGCCTTGTCTGGAGTTGTGAAATGCGTCAACGGACATTACGCCACATTCAGTGTGATTTGCAATGGTTTTGAAGCCGGTGGCGTAGGTAGAGCCAAACAATTGCAAGAGAGCATTGTCAAAGCCACCGCTCAATATCTAGACACGCTGAAACCAGTTGGAGCTGTTGTGTCGCCCAAAGCTGGCGAGGCGCCACGCGAACGGCTTGGCGGCGGCTGATTACGGTGTAAGCGTCACGGCGCTGTCGACCAATTCTAGTTCGATTGGCTCGGTCGCCTGCGCTTGGCGAACGCGAATGCGTTGCTCGCGCGCAAGTTCAAGCAACGCCAGGAATAAACCAATGCGGTCCATGCGATTGCGTCCCTCGAAAATGGCGTCAAGACGCATGCGCTTCTCTGGCGAACGCGCAAGTCGATCCACCAAATCATCTTGATGCAAACCAATGGGCGTGTCGTCAAAAGTAATCTGATGCTCGCCAAGGCGCGAGAAATCGACGGCAAGAGTGATGCGCTCAAAGGCCTCGAGCAAGTCAAGCAAGTGAACATCACCTATGTCAATGTCTTTGACGTCTTCAACAGTGGTCGCCTCGCCGTCTTCGGGTGGAACTTCACCCGCAACTCCTGAAACCGACCACCGATTTGAAAATTCATTGCGCAGCGAGTCAAGCGTTTCAGCCGCGGTGCGAAAGCGTTGATACGCCAACAACTGCTGCACCAATTCACGCCTTGGATCCTCATGAGCGCTTGAATCTGGAAGAACTTGCGACTCATCGTGCTCCGGCTTGGGCGAAAGCAAACGGCTTTTCATCTCCACCAAAGTGGCCGCAAGCACCAGGAATTCGCCCGCTTGCTCAACATCCATGTCCTGCGCCGACTTCAACACATCGAGATATTGATTGGTGATGGCGGCGATTGGAATGTCGTGAATGTCCACCTCTGAGCGGCGGATTAAAAACAAAAGAAGATCAAGCGGCCCTTCAAATGCCGAAAGTTTGACCAGATATTCGTCGACGCTTGCCACACACAAACTGTACCAAAGTCGCCGCTTGTTTTCGCTATCATTTTGCAGATGACTGAAAAGATGGTGACCGACGAGGCCGCATTTATTTCCGATGTCCTTCGCTCAGAGGCTGAAGCCATTACGCGCCTTGCTGTGAGAATTTCTCACAACAGCGCGGATTCGCTGGACTTTGTGAAGGCCATTGATTTGATCACATCGAGCGACGGACATGTTGTGGTCAGCGGCATGGGAAAATCCGGCCTGATTGGCAGCAAACTTTCTGCCACATTCGCAAGCCTTGGCCAACCCAGTCATTTTGTGCACCCCGCCGAGGCCGTGCATGGCGATCTTGGGCGCATCCGCTCCAACGATGTCGCGCTGCTGCTTTCCTACAGCGGTGAAACTGATGAGCTTCTGAACTTCGCCGCCATTTTGAAAGCCGATGGCGTGACTCGGATTGCCATTTCCAAGAGCAACCAAACGAGCTTGGCCAAGATTTCAAGCGTGCATATTTCTCTTGGCGACATTGAAGAGGCGTGCCCGCTGAATCTGGCGCCCACCGCCACCACCGCCACCATGTTGGCCGCTGGCGATGCGTTGGCGCTTGCAGTTGCGCGCAGAAATAATTTCAAAGCCGATGATTTTCACAAGATTCACCCGGGCGGAATGCTTGGAATTGGCTTGCGACCCGTCAGCGAGGCGCTGCGTTTTCAAGTGGGAAAAAATCTAACTTGTGTTCCGCTTGAAGCCACCATGAAGAGCGCCCTGAAAACATGCGGTGAAGGTCGGCGCGCTGGCGCGTTGATGGTGGTCGATACGCACGGAAGACTCGCCGGCATTTTGACCGACGGTGATGTGCGGCGCTTGATCAATCAACATGGCGCCGCGGCGCTTGAAAAACCAATCGCCGATTGCATGACCAAGCATCCTCGTTGTCTGCCCGCGCAATCATTGGTGCGCGACGCGGTGCGCATGATCCGGGAATTGCGCGTGGACGAACTGCCCGTGGTGGACACGGACGGAAAGCCCATTGGCTTGATTGATATTCAAGACTTGATCGCGCTGAAAGTTGTGCGGGACTAATTCATGCAGACCTACATCACTGAACGCGATGGTTTGATTTTGGTTGTGGCCGCCGATGGTGGACTGAACCGCGGTACCGCGCAGCAACTGATTGAGGAAGTCACCAAGCATGTTGAAAGCGGCGCCACACAAGTTGTAGTGGACTGCGCCAAACTTGATATTTTGTCAAGCATGGGCCTAGGTGCGTTGCTGCAAATCCACAACAAGCTGAAGAAGCATGGGGCGCAGGTTCGTTTGTGTGGACTTCGCAGCATGATGGTGCAAGCCATTCTGTTGTCCAGGCTGGACAAGATTTTTGAGGTCTATCCAGATGTCAACGCGGCAAAACTTTCATTTCGCCCAATTTCTTAAGGGAATCAAGCCAATCCAATCCACTTGTGGCGCGGCGTGGACCCAGCCACAAGATGCTGTAGAGACAAGCGCAAAGAACGAGAAATTTGTTTTGAAAGAGAAAAAAATGTGCGGCAAGCGCCATGCTTTGTTCGATGAAGGCTCACGCCAATTCGGCAAGGAGCACGCGATGCAGAGCAAAGAACAATTGATCGAGTCCATTCAACGAATCAACCCTTCAGCGCTGCGCGAATTTTTATCGACGTTCGACTGGCACGCGCTTCGCCGATACTTGGATCATTTAAGCATGACGCTTGAGCCTCGCGGAGTGGATAGCCACTGGACGCGGCTTGGCGACACCCCAGCAGTTGTGTGGCGGCGGTCTGCGGCTTGACCCCCGACGGCCGCCGTCCCACCAACCTATTTCTATTTTGAATGTCCCAGATGTTGTCATGCCTTTATTGACAACAGTAAAAATAGAACGTCTTAACCAATCTGAAATCAGAACTCATGCAGTTGAGTTTTTAAAGCCGCGGATTCTTGAGCAGCGCTTCAACGCGCCGCTTCAGCAAACGCACTCGAAGCAAACTGCGCACACG
>CAIUGT010000057.1 GCA_903898755.1 uncultured bacterium
GCGGCAACCTTGGCCACGCAAACTTTGCGCGCAACCCTTGCCCACATCGCCATAACCGCACACAACGGCTGTTTTTCCGCTCAACATCACGTCGGTGGCGCGCATGATTCCGTCCACCAATGAGTGGCGGCAACCATACAGGTTGTCAAACTTGCTCTTGGTCACTGAACTATTTACGTCGATGGCTGGGAACAAAAGTTCGCCGGTTTTTTGCATTTCATACAAGCGATGCACGCCGGTGGTGGTCTCTTCGCTTACGCCAATAATGTCCTTGGCAACTGGCTTCCAATAGCCAGCGTTTGTTTTTTGCATGTCAGTTAAAAGTTGCAACACAACTTTAAACTCCTCGTTGTCGGTCGTGTCTGGCGATGGCACTTTGCCCGCGTTGTTGAACTCAAGACCCTTGTGCACCAACATGGTCGCGTCACCACCGTCATCCAAAATCATGTTTGGACCAGTGCCGTTGCCCCAATCAAGCGCACGCCATGTGCACCACCAATATTCTGGAAGCGTTTCACCCTTCCATGCGAACACTGGAATGCCCTTTGGATTTGCGACTGTTCCGTTTGGACCAACCGCAACCGCGGCGGCGGCGTGATCTTGCGTGGAGAAAATATTGCAACTTGCCCAGCGCACTTGCGCGCCAAGTTCAACAAGTGTTTCAATCAAGACCGCGGTCTGAATGGTCATGTGCAAACTGCCGGTGATGCGCGCGCCCTTGAGCGGAAACTTGCCCTTGTATTGTTCGCGTGTCGCCATCAAGCCTGGCATTTCGTGCTCGGCGAGTTCAATTTCCTTGCGGCCAAACTTTACGGTGGCTTCGCTCAGGTCCTTCACTTGAAATGGGACAGTGCTGTTGAGCGAAAGTCCGGTGTCCATGAAGGTGGTTGTGTTTACGGACGGTTTCGTTACTGGGTTAATCGCTGTTGCAGGCACTGGCAGGCTCCAAAAAGTGTTGAAAGATCAACGAAGAGTGCGGACTTCCGCATTCATCCGTTTATCCGGATACATGAACAGTCTACCCCGTACTTCCGGTCAAGGCAACTTGTCATTTCCAAGAATTCGCTACCTTTGAGATGGCACCGATCCGCTTGATCTGTCTGGCATTCTCCAGGCCATCACGCCGAACGCCCCGCCGAGCACCGCATGGAACGAATCAAAGGCATCGCCGCAAGTCCCGGCATCGTTTGGGGAAAAGTTCTGCTTCTAGGCGAAGCGGAAACCCACGTTCCGCGTCGCATCATTCTAGAAAAAGAAATCACCGGGGAAATTGATCGTCTGCACAAGACGCTTGAGCATGCGTTGCGCGGATTGGCTCAACTTCGCCAACACACCGAGCGCGAGCTTGGCGCGGACGCCGCGAAAATTTTCGCCTTCCATGAAGGCATGCTGAAAGATCGATCGCTGATTGACCCGATTGAACATTCCATTCGCGTGGCGCACGCCAATGTTGAAGCCGCGGTCACGGATCAATTTCAAAAACTCTCGCGGCAATTTCGCTCCATGGGCAATGAAATCTTCGCCGCCAAGGCCGACGACATTCTTGATTTGCAGCGGCGCGTTTTAGGTTTGCTCATGGGCGAAGAAGAAGACCGACTTGAGCGGTTGAGTGAACCCACAATTATTGTGGCGCACGAACTCACGCCAAGCCAAGTGGCCGCGGTGCCGCGCAGCAAGGTGATTGCGTTCGTGACGGAGGCCGGCGGTCTGACTGGCCACACTTCAATCGTGTTCCGCGCCATGGGCGTTCCCGCCGTGGTGGGTTGCCTCAATATCGCTAAAAAGCTGCAGGATGGCGATGAAATCATTGTCGACGGCGACTCGGGCGAAATTGTTCTCAAGCCCGACGCGCAAATAAAATCCGACTTTCAAAAGCGCGCCGAGCAAAGCGCGCGGGTGCGTTTGAAATTGGAGGAGACGGATTCGCTTGAAGCCATCACCACAGACGGCGTGCGCATTCAACTGAACGGCAACATTGAATTTCCAGCCGAGGTGGAGAATGTGCTCAAGCATGGCGGCGATGGCGTGGGTTTGTACCGCACAGAATTTTTGTTCCTGACCAGCGACACGCCGCCAGACGAAGAGGAACAATTTGAGTCCTACAAAAACACAATCTTGATGTTGAAGGGACGACCCTGCACATTGCGCACGCTTGACCTTGGCGCCGACAAGATGACGCAAGAAATGTTGAGCGAACCCGAGCGCAATCCGTTCTTGGGTCTGCGCAGCATTCGCTACAGCTTGCAACATCAGCCCATGTTCAAAACACAACTGCGCGCCATTCTTCGCGCCAGCGCTTTTGGTCCCGCGCGAATTATGTTTCCCCTGGTCAGCACGCTGATGGAATTGCGTCAAGCAAAATTAATCGTGCGCGACGTCATGGAGGAGTTGGAAGAAGAAGGATTGGCCTTTGACCCGCAACCCAAAATCGGCATCATGATTGAGGTTCCCAGCGCCGCCCTCATGGCGCGAACCTTTGCCACCGAGGTGGATTTCTTCTCGATCGGCACCAACGACCTGGTCCAGTACACCTTGGCGGTCGACCGAGGAAACGAAAGAGTGGCCAACCTCTATACAGCGGCCAGCCCCGCGGTGTTGCATTTGGTCAAAAACACAATTCGCGCCGGCCGCTACGCCAACATTGAAACTAGCCTGTGCGGCGAGATCGCCGGCGACCCAGTTTTCACCATGTTGCTTATTGGCATGGGTTTGCGTACACTGTCACTTGTTCCAGGACAAATTCCGCTCATCAAAAGGGTGATTCGGTCTGTAAACCTTGAACTTTGCGAACGCCTCGCCCGAAAGGTCGGCTCGTTCGACTCAGAGCACCAGATTCAAACAAGTCTGCGCGACGAGTTACGAAAATTAGACCCCGCGAACTTCGGCGGCTGGGCTACGGCCTGAGCCACGCGGGACAACAGGAACTCGATTCTGCTTTGACTGCAGATGTCGCCCCCGAACAATTCGGTGAGGTGCGGCCCAAGCCAGTCTTCAGAATCAATGGCGGAACGCTCATGATGTGCGATCAAACCAATCTCAGTTACCCCGGGATATATCCCCGTTGCTGCTGTGCTTTGGACATCGCGCGCCACTAGCGCCCGCCACGAATCGCCGCATATTGCGGCAGGATTGACACGTGGTAGAACCTATCGACCCCAAAAACACACCGTCTGAGACCCCTTCGCACAATTTTTCCGCAAGTGATGCAACTGGCGAAACCAGCGATCATGCAAGTGATCATGGCTCCACGCCAACCGCGCACACGCCGCACTCCGAGCACGCCTCGGAAACTGAGCTTGCTGGAGACCACGTACCAACTGGTCAAATCTGGACTCCATTCGAGGAGGCCACCCCACTTCCTAAGCGTCACGAATTGGTTGAGTTGGACGCTTCCGACGATGGTCATGAAATTGAAGCGGCCGTAACGGACGACTCTGAAATCGACAGCGATGACACGCTTGAAGAAGTTGAAGAGACCGATGAAGTCGTCGTGGAAGGCGATGCGCTTGAAGAAGGCGCCGAAGTCACCGAGGTTGTCGAAGGCGTAGAAGGCAGCACGCAAGATGTCACCGCGGATGGCGCGCCAGCCAAACCCGTGCGTCGAGTTGTGAAGCGCCGTGAAGCGCCGAAAGCGCGCGACACCATTATGGTTGTCAATGAAGTTCCCGGCGACGAATGCCGCGTGGCCTTTGTGCGCGGTCGCCGACTTGAGTCGTACTTCGCCGAGCGCGTGACCAGCGCCACCAACGTGGGCAACATTTACAAGGGCCGCGTCACCAACGTGGAAGCAGCAATTCAAGCCGCTTTCATTGATTTTGGCGAAGGTCAAAACGGCTTCCTGCACATCAGTGATTTGCATCCAAAATATTTTCCAGGTGGCAGCAAGGCCGAAAGCGTTGGACACAAAATTCCGCGCCACGATCGACCAGCCATTCAAGATTGCGTGAAGAAGGGCCAAGAAATCACCGTGCAGGTGATCAAGCAAGGCATTGGCACCAAAGGTCCAACGCTCACCAGTTATGTCAGCGTGCCTGGACGTCTGTTGGTGATGATGCCCGACATGGACAAGGTTGGCGTCAGCCGCAAGGTTGAGGACGAGCAACAGCGCCGCGAGATGCGCAAGATTTTGGACTCGCTTGAATTGCCCGAGGGCTTCGGATTTATTCTTCGCACCGCTGGCTTTGATCGCAGCCGCACCGAATTGCAACGGGACGCCGCGTATCTGCAACGCTTGTGGCAAGCCATGGCCAAGCGCATCAACTCTGTTGGCGCGCCCGCGGAGCTGTACACCGAAAGCGATATTTTGCTGCGCACCGTTCGTGAAATGGTGGATGAAACCGTCAGCCACATCATTGTGGACAACGAGGCCGCGTGGCAACGCGTGACCGCGTTCCTTGAAGTAGTTTTCGCAAAAGACGCGCCAAAAGTGCTGTTTTATGATCGACCCGCGCCCATCTTCTCGGCGTTCGATCTGGACCGACAAATCGACGGCATTCATAGCCGTGAAGTTCCGCTGCCTTCGGGCGGCGCGCTTGTGCTTGATCAAACTGAAGCGCTTGTGGCCATTGACGTCAACAGCGGCAAGAGTCGTTCCGCGCGCGACAGCGAGACCAACGCTTACAACACCAACAAGGAAGCGGTGGAGGAAATTTGCCGCCAACTTCGTCTGCGCGATTTGGGCGGACTGGTTGTGTGCGATCTCATCGACATGCGCATGCCGCGTCACCGACGCGATATTGAAATGCGCATCGCCGAACATTTGAAGAAGGACCGCGCGAAAACCACCGTGGCTCCGATCAGCGCGTTCGGCATGATTGAACTCACGCGTCAACGAATGCGTCCAAGCATTCGTAAGGCGCACTACATGGATTGTCCACACTGCGCCGGCAGCGGCGAAGTGCGTCTTCCTGATTCAACCGCCGCCGATGGCTTGCGACAGATTCAACTTCTGTTGAGCTATCCGCAAATCCACCGCGTGGAAATGGTGTGCGGAGTGCGCGTGGCCAGCGTGATTCTTTCAACGCGTCGCCATCAATTGGTGGAGGTTGAACGTGATTCTGGCAAACGCATTGATGTGCGAATTAGCGAGGCAATTGCGGGAGATCGCGTGGATTTGTACGCCTACGACGATCGCGGAGCGGATGTGGAAATTCCGCGCTTGTCGCATTTGTCGGCGCCGCGGCTTGAGGACCTTCCAACCGAGCCGCCTGAAATAGATGACTCAGTTCAATCCGATTCAGGCAAAGAAGATAATTCACGCGGCCGTGGTCGCGGACGTAGTCGTGGTCGTCGTCGGGTGTTGCCCGCCGACGCCACAGCCATGCTTATGAGCGGCGCCTTTGATGATCTTCCAGAAGTGGTTGACGATGAGCCCGCGGTGATTGACGAAGTGCGCGCGCAAGAACTTGAAGAAGGCGAAGAGTCTGGCGACTCCAATAGCGACGCGTCGCGCGATTCCAACATTGAAGGTCGTTCGCAACAACGCTTTGAACCGCGTCGCGATCAACGTGGTCGTGGTGGTCAAGGTGGTGGTCGCGGTCAAGATCGCGGTCGTGGCGGTCACGGTGGTGGTCGCGGTCAAGATCGTTCACAGTCTGCTCAACCACAACGTTCGCCATTGGCGTCCGCGGGTCGTCCAGATGGTTTGACACCAATCGAAGGCGAGCCTGTTGAAGGCGCGGCTCCGCTTGATCCAAACAATCCAACACCACAAAACACAAATCCAGATGGAAGTCC
>CAIUGT010000058.1 GCA_903898755.1 uncultured bacterium
ATGATTTATGCGTGATCGACTCATTCAACTCGCGTGCGTGATTGTTTTCGCTTGCGGCGCGGCGATCAGCGGCGCGTTTGTTCCAAACCTTTTGCAGCAGGCGACAACCGAAGGCTTGCGCTACACAGCTGATCCCGTTGAAGGCGCGCCTCCAATCATTGTCATTGGCACGGCCATTGGTGCGCTTCGAGGTCTGTTGGCGGATTATTTATGGATTAAATTGCAGGCGCAAAAAGACCAGGGACTCTTTTACGAGGCTATGGCTGACGCCGACTTGATCACCAAATTACAGCCGCGCTTTGCGGAGGTGTGGGGTTTCCATGGGCACAACATGGCGTACAACATTTCCGTGTTGACCAATACTCCCGAGGAACGTTGGGCCTGGGTGAACGCTGGTATTGATTTGGTACGAAACAGGGGACTTCGTTACAACCCGAATGATCTTGGTCTGAACAAGGAATTGGCGTTCTGGTTCTCGCACAAAATAGATGGGGTTTCCGATGACGCCCACTTGTATTACAAACGCGAGTTCGCAAAGGAATGGTTTTACATTCTCGGTTCGCCCCCATTCGACCAAGTTGAGCGTGAGAAGTGGATGAGAGCGATTGCAAATGCGCCTGACACTCTTGAGGAACTGGAGAATAAAAATCCAGAAGTGAAAACTCTGATTAATGAATTGACAGCCGAATTCGCGCCTTTTGACAAGCAATTTCGATTCAAGTTGGACAAGGAGTTTTTGATCAACTTGGGAAAGTGGATGGCGGTCAAGACGTCGCCTTACGCGAAAATTCTCAATCTTGAAAAGAAATTCAAAGCCAGTGATCCAATTTTTATCGCCTTTGATCGTGTCTTGTCAAAGCCAGATCAGCAAGCCGGACTGAACGCGTTGTTGCCATTTTTGCGCAAGCGGGCATTGATAGACGATTACAACATGAACCCAACCAAGATGGCTGATTACACGCGCGACTATGGTCCGCTTGATTGGCGTCATCCTCAGGCGCATGCGTTTTATTGGAGCAAACTGGGCGCCGAACAAGGCGAGGCTCGCTACGGTGCGCCAGACAACGCGTACAAAGTCATGAACAACGATCGCATGACCATTCAAGCCATGCAGGCAATGAATCACTCCGGACTCATGGCTATTGATCCGTTTTCAAATGACAATCCAACTCGGTTGCAGGACAATCGCTGGATTAAGTCGATTGAAAAATATTTTTTGCAGCTCTATGAAAAGCATTACGGTTCACGCGGTGCGGGTGGCGACACCTTCTGTGACTTCCATGAGAACTTCATGTCTCAGGCAATTCGCCAGCTGTATCGAGTGGGCGATTACGCGGGCGCCCAGGAAATCCTTGAACATTTGGACAAGCTCTACGGCCGTGGAGGCTTGATTCCCAACGATAAATACGAGAAGTCGCTTGAAGATTTTGTGCGCGACGCAACATATGGTGAATATGACATGGTGCCCGATGTGGCGCGTACGGATGTGTACGCGGTCTTGCAGCGCGGATTTCGTGAGGGACTTCTCATGGGGCGCAAGAAAATTCTTGATGAGAGTCTGAAGTTCGCCAAAGATTTGACGGACTACTTCCAAGGCAATCGTTACACCGACTTTGTGAACAAGTTTGGCGAGAAGCGCATGGCAGATCTTGTGGGTGAT
Organism: uncultured bacterium; assembly: GCA_903898755.1. Lineage (GTDB taxonomy): Bacteria > Planctomycetota > Phycisphaerae > Phycisphaerales > SM1A02 > SYAC01. The sequence goes on from CAIUGT010000058.1 coordinate 1,661, forward strand.
ATTCGCCGCAGTGTTGAGGATGTATTGATTGCGCTCTTGCGTGACAATAATCAACCGTTGTTTGATCGCCTCACTATTTACAACCGCGCTTCGGAAGAGCAGCGGCGCATGGTGTATGACGCGGTAAAGGATCAAATTGCAACTGAACTGAAAGCCAGTCCTTTAAGCGAAGCCATGCCGCTGTCCGCGGCGCTTCCAGAACCGCCAGAAATGGAAGCCTATAGAGCCTTGCAAGCCGAGGCCGCGCGCGTGCGCAAAGAAAGTCTTGACAATCAAAATAGGTCGGAAACACAGCGAAAATGAGCGAAATTGTAATACCACCGGCCGTGATCGCCATTGGGCGAAACTATCCAGAGCATGCACAGGAAATGGGCGGCGCCGTGGACCCCAACCCAATCGTCTTTATGAAAAATCCGGCCAGCGTGATTGGTGATGGGCAAGCGATTGTCATACCCGCAATTTGTGAGAGGCCTGCGCCACAGGTTGATTGGGAGGGCGAGTTGGCGATTGAAATTGGAACGACTTGCAAGAATGTCAGAGAGGGTGAAGCACTGGGCATGGTTCGCGCCTACCGCGCGGCCAATGATGTCAGCGCGCGTTGGTGGCAGAAGCAGGGATCGGGTGGACAGTTTTGTCGCGGAAAAAGTTTCGACACATTCTGTCCGCTATCGCAACCCACTCGAGCCGAGCGCGTTGCCAATCCTCAACTGTTGCGCATTATCACTCGCGTGAATGGCGAGATAATGCAGGACGCGTCAACGGCGGATATGTATCACTCGGTCGCAAAAATAATATCGGTGCTCAGTGATGGAACCACGCTGCTCGCGGGCACCATCATTCTCACCGGCTCACCCGCGGGGGTTGGCGCGGCTAGAAAACCGCCTATTTTCCTTAAGAATGGTGACATTGTTGAGGTTGAAATTCCAGGCGTGGGTCGCGTGCGCAACCCTGTGCAAAGCGAAAAATGAACACGCCAATGCCGCGAATTTCTTTCGCGGCGCGTGGCTTTATGTTGCTGGTTCGTGCCTACCAAATTGTTCTTTCGCCACTGCTTGGTGGGCGTTGCCGATTTGAACCGTCGTGTTCTTGTTATTCAATGGAGGCGTTTCAAACGCACGGCGCGTTGCGTGGATTGTGGTTGACCACGCGAAGAGTTACGCGCTGTCATCCTTGGGGTGGTTCTGGATTTGATCCGGTTCCAATTTCATGCAGCGGGTCTCCAGTTTGCGCAGCGCGCCCATCAACGTCTCTTGATATTCCTTCAACTGTTTTGGCTCATGCGGGCGAACCACAATCACAACATCCAGAGAAGTCGGCAACTGTTTCTGCCAAAGACGAAACCCTTCGCGCAACAAACGCTTGATGCGGTTGCGACGAACCGCTGTACCAACTTTACGCGGCAAGCTCACACCAATGCGTGTGTGCGTGAGAGCATTGGGCAAGGCGTAGATGGTGAGAAATCCCAAATCCACTCTCTGTTTCCCTGCGTAGACGCGGCGAAAATCTCGGTCCAGCCGCAGGCGCATTTTGGCTGGGAATTGCAGTGAATTCTCACTTTTCATGAGATTTCCAATTCGCGTTGGTAGCGATTCATAAGCGAAGCGCGCGAGACTAGTCCCTTGACTTGTGCTGGTGTGTCGCGTGACAGAACGGTCAATCTCTCCACATCATGGCGACTAAATCGGTCAAGCGCCACATCGAGCGTTTCATTTTCAAACACCACTGGCAAATCGTCGCGCGTCACTTCATCCACGCTCAGAAGGGAAATGACTTGGCGATTCACAAGCGCCTGCCGTAAATCATTTGATGTGATCATGCCTCGATACGTTCCGTCTTCGTGCAGCACAACAAAATCATCCACGCCATGCTCGGCGCTGATGCCAATCACTTTGGACAACTCATCGTCCGCCGATACGGTGATGGCCTGTTCCAGTGGAAGATTTGAAACACGTAAACGCCGCAGCACCGTCAAGTCGCTCATGCCACCAAGGCGAATTCCAAGCGATGCAAGCTCCGCGGTGTAAATACTGTCGCGGTAGAGCACGCGGCTAGCCAACGCGGCAATCACGGCGGTCAACATAAGCGGCAGCATGATGCTGTAACTACGAGTGAGTTCGTAGACCAGCAACACGCCCGTCAATGGCGCGTGTGTGGTTGACGCAAGCATGGCCGCCATGCCAACCAATGCAAGATGGGTGGGTGGTGGGGCACTCGTGAATCCCGCTGCGTGCAGAATCATGCCGAAAGCACCGCCACTCATGGCTCCTAACAGCAAACTTGGTGCGAACAATCCGCCCGCGCCACCGGAGCCAAGCGTCAGGCATGTGGCGATCATTTTCAACAAAAGGGCAATGCAAATACCACCGGCGATCCAAAGCATTTCCAAACTCGCTCCTTTCAATGCGGGTTCGTACAGTGTTCGATCAAGTAATTCGCGCGTTGCCGCATATCCCGCTCCGAAAAAAGGTGGATAGTCCACCAAATCTGTTTTGTTCACAAGACTCCACGCCGCGCCAAGGCAACCAAGAAGAACTGCACCCATGAGTGGGCGAAGTAGTTTGGGAACGGGAATGCGCGCAAAAAGTTTTTCACTGAGCGGCAGCATGCGAATGAATGCAACCGCGATCAGTGAAGTTAACAAGCCAAACGCCACATAAAATAATGTTTGCCCAATCGTGAATGATTCCGATTTGTTCTCGAAGAATTCAATTCCCACGCCGAACAAGGGTTCGGAACTGCCCAACCACATTTGCGCGGTCGCCGCACTCACCACGCTGGCAATAACAATGGGCGTGAAAGTGCGCAGCGAGAAGTCGCGCAAGATCACTTCCATGGTGAAAAAAATCGCGGCCAGAGGCGCGTTGAACACGGCCGCAAGTCCGGCCGCGGATCCGCATCCAAGCAATGTCGCCGCACTTGCGCCATCACCTTTAAGCCAACGAGAAATATTGCTGCCAACGGTGGCGCCAATCGTGACGATCGGTCCTTCTGGCCCAGCGCTTCCGCCAGAACCAATCGTGCATGTGCTGGCCAACCAATGTCGAATACCCAAGCGTATTGGCAAATTGGATTGCTCGCGATTCACCGCCAACATGACGCGTGTGACTCCGTGTCCGCGAAAATTGGTGGGAAAGATCCAGAACACACATGCGGTGAGCAGCGCGCCCACGCAAGGCGCCAACAGCAAAAGAATGTGACTGAGTCCAGCGTATTCCTTGCCTAAAAATTCGGGCAAGCGCTCCAGCCAGCGAATTGGAAGTATGAATCCAATTGCAGCCGTTCCCATGACAATTCCAATGCCGCCCGCGACAAGCACCAGCCACCATTCGCGGTCAAGGCCAAGGCGTATGCGCAGTCTATTTGTGAGTGAGCGAGCGATCATGAGTGAACGCAGGGTAACCCGCAATGGTCGCATGATCACTCTGTTTCACGAAGACGGTGGAAAGTGTTTGATTGCGCGAATTCAAGGTAGTCGACTGGATTGATGAACTTTGTTACACTGTTGGGCTCGCCAAAGTGGCGAATTCTTCGAACCATATTGGAGATCTGAACATGATTGAAGCTCTTTTAAGCGATGAGATTGTTGAAAAATTCGGTGGTCGTTTCAAGTTGACCTCCTTGATTCAGAAACGCCTGAAGGAAATCATTGAAGGCGCGCGCCCGCTTGTTGATCGAAATAATCGCAGCGATTTGGAAGTGGTTGTCGCTGAGATCATGGAAGACAAGATCACCATTGATTGGGAGAAGAGCAATTTGCCCAAGCCACCAGCGGTGAAGCGCAAGTAATTTCTCTGGAATTGAATTTGAATTATTCAAACGCTTGGCTTGCAAAAGCCAGGCGTTTTTATTTTTGGAAAGAACACACTGACATGCGTCGAGCGCGATGACATTGATCAATCGGGTTCCAATGATCAGTCAAGCGCGAAGAAAACGGAGAGGGTGGGATTCGAACCCACGAGTAGGCAAGCCCACTATCCGTTTTCGAGACGGGTCCCTTCAACCGCTCAGGCACCTCTCCGGCTTGATGGGAACGCAAGTATGACGCTTGAAACGAATCTGGTCAACGATGGAAATTATAGAATTACGCCACTCACGCCGTGGTGGCTTGCGTTGCGGGAATCCATCCTGTTTTCCCATCGCCCAAGCGAATAAGCAGCCAGCCTGGACGACGTTCAAGCACGCGAAATTCAACACCTTGTGAAAGTGGTTCAGCGAATTGAGGATCAAAGCCATCTCCATTGCCTTTGCGAACCATGACTCCATCGCTGGTGGTGACGCCTTGTGGCCACAGTTTTGCCGCGGTCATGTCCGTGGCAACGGTGGCGCCCAAAATGACGCCGCAGAGTGCGCAACCCCAAGCGACGCGGCGAAGCAGCACGCGCGCAGTTTCATGTTGAGCCGCCACTGATTTGTGCAACAAGAGCGCTGCGATTGTCCAAGCGATGATCCAGAATATTCCAGCCAGAGTGAGGCGGCTATTGAAAGAAATCATGTGCCACCAGGCTGAAACATCCTCCATTAAAATGCCGCCTCCAACATCAAATCTATCTTTCACCAAACTGCGCGCGTGGGCTAAATTGGATTGCAACTGCGAGTCGCCCGGCATGATGCGCTGCGCTTGCAGGTATGAGCCAATGCCGCTGCCGATTTGTTTGGCTTGCACTTGCGCGTTGCCAAGGTTGTATAAAAGTTGACCGTTGGTCACGCCACTCTTGACGATTTTGTCGAACGCATTGGCGGCCTGCGTGAAATATTTTTGCGCGGCGGCGGGATCTGTTCGAGCGCTTTCAATGCCTTGGTCATACGCGGCCTGCGCGCTTTGCAATTCAGAGGTGAATTTCTGGTCGACATCATTTGCGCAAAGCGCGTTTGAAGAAATGAAAGCGATCGCGCACAGAGACAATGAAGAAATCCATTTTTTGCAGGCAAAGACGCTCATAGTTGGATTTCCTCAAGAATGGAAGCGGTTCGGCGTCGCCACGAAAGTTGATCCAATTCGCTGACCAGCTTTGAGGCTTGCGCACGCAAGGCTTGAGCTGTTTCACCGCGTTGTGGTGCGAAAGCCGCGCGCTCGCCAAGCGCAAGAATGGAGTCAAGCGATTGCAGGGTGATTGCATTGGCGCCAGCCTCATGCGCAAAATTCGCGGCGTCGCTGCGGGTCACGGTTCCAGCGGGACGCATGGTGCGAGCCTCGATAAAAGTTTGAATAATTTGTGCGATTGCCGCCACATCCTGCGCGCTTTCAAGTTGTCGCTGGGCGTTCTTGGCGGCGCTTCGTGCGCGCGCAATACCAATGTTATTTTTAGCGGCACGACTTCTGTTGCGCAATAACAGTAAAGCGAAGGCAACAAGTGGTGGGGCCGCAAAGACAAAACCAGTTCCCCAACCCACGGTCAGCCGTTGATCGCTGACAAGATCATCGCTTGGCGCGGCGTTGGCAAAAAGTCCGCCATCGACCTCGGTCAGTGTGGTTTTCGCGGTGTCTTTCTTTGCGGCGTTCACACCATCCAGGGCGGAGGTGGAAATTCGTTCCGCGGGACTCACGCTGATGGGAATTGCTTTTGTTGTGGTTGTGACATATTTGGACGTGGAGGGATCGAAATAGGAGAACTCAATTGGAGGGATTTCTTTCACATCCGCCGAGAGGGCGCGCAGAGTTTGCGTAAATATTTTTGTTGATCCCTCCACGGTTCCTGCCAATGGATCAGACGGCATACGGAAACCTTGAGTGAGTGCGGGACTTTCCAGCGGCGGCGGTTGCAGCGCTCGTAGTTCTTCCGTGTTGTCGGACAGGCTTTGGATTGAAAGTGTCAGCGTCATGGGATCGCCCACCGCGGACTTGGTTGGCTTGGCGCTGGCCTGAATGGAAAATTGACCTACAGCACCGCGAAAAGAAGCAGGTTTCCCCAACTCAGGGAGTGCCTTGACGACCACCGTGGACGCGCTGGGAGACATGGAAATTTTCCGAATTCCACTAATGGAAAGTTCCGGTGAGCCGAAGAAGTCGCGGTTGACTGAAATGCCAGTTGGGTATCGCAAATCAATTCGCACATCGCCAATGTCCAATGCGCCGCTTCGTGCGGCATTGGTATTGGCGGTAATTTCATACACGCACCAACGCGCGCCGTTATGGATTTCCTCACGCCCAGATGGGCGTTGATTATTTTGAACAAGCTCGCGCATTCGCGGTTCGAACACTCCCCATGAACTTGCTGGCTTGTCGATCAGTTCCCACATTTGTCGCTCATTCAACGACACATCGTGTTCGCGATTGGAGTAGGGCCGAATCGCAATCTCCAGAATCAAGTCGGCTGCTTGTCCCGCATATAAAGTTGATGGGTTACTTTTAACAGTGACGGTGAGCATGTCGCCAGTTTCCGCGGCGGACACGGGGATATTTTGCGCTGGACTGGAATAAGGAATACCGTCAGCGATGATTTGAACTTTTGGAAGCGCGAGCACTCCAGGGTGAGTGGGCGTCATTTGTACGGTCCACGTTGTGGTGATGCGCCGCGAAGCGACTCCATTGATATTTTGGCGCATGTCCATTCGTTGTGGGGCGCCGACAACTGTGCTTGAAAAGTCGGCGCTTGGCGCAATGACAGGTGGCTGTGGATCCGATTTGGAGTTCACCGCCACAACTTGCATTGTGATTGGCGTTCCAACCCAGCCTTCTTTTTGCTGAACATTAAATTCCACTGTTTGTGAAAATGCGTTGGCGCACAGACCAAGGGTGGCAATACAAGCAAGGATGCAATGGTGAATGATTCGATTCATGATCATCGACTACCAATCTTTACCAGCGGGGGCGGACTGAATTCGAGTTACTTTAGCCTTTCTATCCGCGTTGCGTTGCTTTTCTTTGTCGCGAACCATTTGCAATAGACGAGCGGTTTCCTGCTTGTCCATTTTGGGTTCGCCTTTGGAAACATCTTGTTCAGCGGCAGGCTGCTCTTCTTGTTTCTCTTGTTCTTGTTTCTGTTCTTCTTGTTTTTGTTCTTCTTGTTTCTGTTCTTCTTGTTTTTGCTGCTCAGATTTGGCTTCGTCTTGTTTTTCTTGTTCCTGTTTCTGATCTTGCTTTTGATCTTGCTTTTGATCTTGCTTTTGATCTTGCTTTTGATCTTGCTTCTGATCTTGCTTCTGATCTTGCTTTTGATCTTGCTTCTGATCTTGCTTCTGATCTTGCTTCTGATCTTGCTTTTGATCTTGCTTTTGATCTTGCTTCTGATCTTGCTTTTGATCTTGCTTTTGATCTTGCTTCTGATCTTGCTTTTGATCTTGCTTCTGCTCTTGTTTCTTTTGCTCCTCTTTCATGATCTTCAGAAGTTTGAGCGCTGTTTCGGCATTCACAGCACTGTCGTCATCTTGCGGGGTAGCCGCCAATGCGTCTTTGAAATGCGTGAATGCTTTTTGAACTTTTTCAATTCCTTTTTCCAAATCAGGAGCGGGCTCTTGCGGGGTGCCGGCAGAAGGAGGCACATTTGGGTTGGTTTGCGTCTTTGATTGCTCTAAATTTTTGACGGCGTTTGCGTAAATGGCATTGCCTTCATTGAACATGGATTTTGCCGCCAGATCCGCGGATGTGGTCTCCGCGGAATCCTTGAACAGTTTTTCGGCTTCCGTAAAATCGCCTTGACGAAACTTTGCAATTCCTAGGTTGTAGATCAATTCCTTGGAATTGGGATTTAGGGTGAGCGCTTCTTGCAGTTCCAAAGCGGCGTTGTTCCAATCTTCTTTCTTCAAGGCTATTTCGCCATTCTTGACAGCGCGACGATATGCGGCGGCGTCAAATGATTTCTCAAGTTCGCCAAGGTTTACTTCTGGAATGTCCGCGGGTCTAAGCGTGTTGGCATTTGCGGGCAACGCCAAATCCTTTGGCATGCGCAGGGTTGATGTTGGACTTGCCGCCGGAGTCTGGGGAATTATTGGTGTTGAAATTGGTTTTGATTTCTGCGCAACAACATTGGTTTGCGGGGAAGTTTTTTGTTGCGATACTGGAACCGCGGCCGCAAAAATAAAACTGGCCGCCGCAAGCGCGGCAATGGAAGCCTGAATGCGCGAGGTTCTTGCACTCATGATTGACCACCTTTTGTACCGGCTTTTCCACGAGTATCGGAAATGAAACTTTCACTGAGCAAAATCAAAAGTGCCGCCGCGGCGAACCACTGAAAGCGCGGCGTTTGCCTTCGAATCACGGTTTCTTCTTGTTCAGCGCGCTCCAAATTTCCAATGCTGTCCTTGTACACCTG
>CAIUGT010000059.1 GCA_903898755.1 uncultured bacterium
AGTTGGCTTCCGAGCCCGAATGAAGACCAGCAAGGGTCGCGCTATTGTCAATCGTCAACGACGCATTGGCCGCAAAGTGAAGACCCGCTAAATCAGCGTGTCAGCATCAACAATATTGGTTTTGATTGGCCTGCGACTTTCTGGAAAGTCCACACTTGGCTCTATTGTGGCCGCGCATTTGCAACAATACTTTGTGGATCTGGACCACAAGGTCTTGCATAAACTTGGCGCCACAAGTGTTACGAAAACATTTCACGATATTGGCGAGGCTGCGTGGCGCGAGGCTGAGCGCGTTGAACTTACAAACTTGCTGACCGCAAAAAAAGAATGCGTGCTTTCACTTGGTGGCGGAACGCCAACCGCGCCTGGTGTTGCAGATATTTTGCAAACTGCAAAGGCGCGAAATGAAATCTTTATCGCTTTGCTTGATCCAGGCGAAACAGAGCTTGCGAATCGATTGACAAAAAACCGCGGCGATCGACCGTTGCTCAACGCGGTCAGCGCAAGTGGCGACGTAGCCGCCGACGCCGCCGCGGAAGTGCGCTCTCTATTTGAAAGCCGAATGCCGTTGTATCGCTCGCTGGCCAATGTCATTGTGGACACGAACGAAAGCGAATCTGTATGTGCCAAGACATTGCTTGCCGCGTTTGACGCCGTGCGTGCAAAGTAAAATCACAACGCCACTCTATTTTCCAGAAGTGGTATCCGGCTTCACTCGCGCCAATGGGCGAGCGACTTCAATGCCGCGCTCATCCAAAGCGATCACGCCTAATTCTCGCAACGCCGATTGCGCCGCGGCTTGCTCGCCGGCTTTTTTACTGGCTCCCCAACACGATGTGAAGCGCCGATCACCGCTCAATACCGCTATTTCAAAGCACTTCGCGTGGTCAGGCCCCTTCTCATCAAGAATCATGTAAATAGGCGGCGACATACGCAGGGAAACCAGCGTTTGCTGAAGCACGCTCTTAAAATTATGTTGGTGCCCGCCGTGCAATGACTCATGAATGCGCGGTCCAAGATGGCGAAGAATGAACTCCTGCGCCGGAGCAAGTCCCCCGTCCAAGTAAATCGCGCCAATGATGGACTCCAATACCGCCGCGCTCACCGATCCCGGAAGCGTGGCCGCGGGCCCCATGCCCTTGCCAAGACGCAGTGCCTCGTGCAATTTCAATTCAACCGCAATCTCCGCGCACACTTGTCGGCTAACCGCGTGGCTTTTCACCTTGGTCAAATCACCTTCAAGACTTTCCGCAAGCGAGCGAAATAAATGCTCGCACACCACAAGACCAAGCACCGCGTCGCCTAAAAATTCTTGGCGCTCGTTGCTCTTTGATCGATGGTCCGACAGCGACGCGTGCGTCAATGCCGTTTCCAAGAGAGTCATATCTTGAAAGTGATAGCCAATGCGATTTTGAACTTCTGCAAACGGAATTTCTTTCACAAGAACCTCTTGCCGCGTGGGCGGCTGAAAACGACTCAGTGTCGCGGGTTCTCCAGAAGACTCCCATTTGATAAATGAGGAAGTCCACTGGAGATCACGCGTTCAAGCTGCTCACGCGAGCGACTTGGTCAATACGGTAAACGCAGATCAGTTATTCATTCAAGCAATTCAGCGAAGGCGCACCAACAAAGAACCAAATGTTCGCAGGCAATTCAAATTCAATTCATTTATCTCAACTCGCCCAGCGAACCGCTCTCAAGCAAATCACTCATGCGAAGTTCATCAGCTTCGCTTGCAAAACTTTGAATTTCAATTCCCATGCGTCGAGGACCTGGATCATCGATCTCATCAAAGACGCGCGTCACAATGCCTGTGAATTGAATTGCTTTGAGAATGCCCGCAAAAAAGAAATCGACTTCGACTTGTTTCCCAATTGCAAGAGCATCGTCCAACTCCAAACGAATTCCAGTGCCACTGAGGTCGTACACATGACCTTCCATTGGGGCGCCATCGCTATGAACAACCACTCGCGAAACATCAGGTCGCAAAGCAAAGCGTTCATTCACGCGTCGTTCTTTGGTGCTGTTGTGCTGAAGGGTTTTCATGTCTGATTCTTGAATGCAATTCTTGAGAGTCATACGGCTGTTATCGGTCGAAAGATCTTGGAAACTTAAACTTGTTTGAACATTGCGCACACAATTTGATCTGCAGGTAGTGTGCTATTTAAATTGGCAATACCAAATAAGAATGCCAAAATGCGACAAGTTTTTGGGCTTTTTTGTACCCTGCCATTGTGCTGAAGCCAAAAAACATGCCGCAAGAGGCGATAATAATTCAAAATGAGATTGATGCACCACTGGCTCCGCTGATTGGAAAGTCTGTTTGCATATTGGGTTATGGAAATCAAGGGCAAGCACATGCGCAAAATTTGCGTGATAGCGGCGTGTTGGTTCGGGTTGGTTCCGAGCCTGGCACACGTGGATTCGCCGTTGCCAAAGCAGCCGGATTTGAGGTGCTTTCAAGCGCCAAAGCCGTGGAAAACGCTGATTTAGTGATTGTGGCCCTGCCCGATGAAATTCATGGAAAATTGTGGGCTTCAGCAATTGAGCCCAACCTTGCGCCACATGCCGTGGTGGGATTTTTGCATGGCTTCTCCATTCGCTTCGGCATGGTCAAGCCCCCCGCTCACATTGGCATTGTCATGGTGGCGCCAAAAGGTCCAGGCAAAACAGTGCGCGACCGCTTTGTCATGGGTCAAGGAATTCCTAGTTTGTTCGCGGTGCATGCCGACGGAGCCAACGCGATCAACACGCGCGCGCTTGGACTTGCGTGGGCAAATGGAATTGGTTCGCTGCGCGCGGCAATTATTGAAACTACTTTCGCGGCGGAGGCGGAAACAGATTTGTTCGGCGAGCAATCCGTTTTGTGCGGCGGAATGTTGGCGTTGGTGAAAGTTGCGTATGAAACTTTAGTCGATGCGGGATATACGCCGATGCTTGCATACATTGAATGTTGCCATGAACTTAAACAGGTCGCGGACTTGATGTACGCGCGTGGACCATCCGGCATGCGGGACGCCATTAGCACCACGGCGGAGTTTGGCGCGTTTGACGCTGAACACATTTTGTTGACAGAACAATTGCGCGCGGACTTCAAACGTATTCTGACTTCCGTGCAAGATGGAACATTTGCGGCTCGCTTTCAAAGCGATGCCAATGATGGATTTGCGCGCTTGAAAAAATTGCAAGACGCAGCGCAGAGTCATCCAATTGAAGCCGCGGGTCGCGCGGTCAGAGCCCTGATCCCCTGGTTGAAAGATGAACACAAATGACGGTATTTGACGCAATTATCCTTGGAATTGTCGAAGGCGTGACGGAATATTTACCCGTCAGCAGCACTGGACATCTCATTCTGGCGGCTTCCATGCTTGGTCTTGGCAAAGAAACTAGTGGCGCCAACATGGCGTCCATCAAAGAGTCGTTGGATGGATTTGAAATCATCATTCAAGGCGGCGCAATTTTGGCCGTGGCTGGTTTGTACTGGAAACGATTGCGCACCATGGCGCAAGGCTGCGTGGGCGTGGCGCTTCCGAACCGGGCAACCATGGAGTCGCGAATTGGATTTGGTTTATTGGTGAAACTTGTGATCGCGTTCATGCCCGCGGCGATCATTGGCTTGGCCTTTCGAAAAACAATCAAAGCGCATTTATTTTTTCCTGGACCTGTTGTGGCGGCGCTCTTGGTTGGCGGCGTGGCGATGGTGTTGCTGAAGGGTTGGAACCAGAAAAAAATCGAGCAGCACTATGAGCCGGGCGACGCGTTGGCGCGACTGACGCTCAAAGGTGCGTTGATCATTGGCATGATGCAAGTGTTGGCCATGATGCCTGGCACCAGCCGCTCGCTGGTGACACTGCTTGGCGGGATGCTTGTTGGTCTGCCACCTGTGGCGGCGGCGGAGTTTGCATTCTTGTTGGGACTTCCCACTTTGGGCGCGGCGTCGTTGTATGAAAGTCTGAGCGTGCTCAAGGGCGGCTCTGAATCAATCCACCAATTCATGGATGCATTGGGCGGCCCGCTTCCAATGATTGTGGGGCTTGTCACGGCCACTATCAGCGCCGCGTTTAGCGTGAAATGGCTTGTGAAATGGCTTGGAAACCACACATTGGCGGTCTTTGGCTGGTGGCGAATTGTGGTGGCCGGAAGTTTCGCCTGGGCCGTGTACGCCGGTTGGATTGCGCGTTGATGCAGTCAAATTTATTTTCCCAATACGACTAAGATCACGATCCGAAAGAAATTCTATGGGACAAGCCACTCTCGCATTTCGAAATTTACTTGTGCGCGCAGCCATCTTCGTGGTGCTTGCCGCGATCTTGGCGTGGTTTGTTGGTGGAACACTTTTTGGAAAACATCGCGTGAACTTTCCCGCACTCACATGGGATGGACGCGAGTGGGCAGCGCAAGTGATTGGAAATGGAACGCGCCCCGATGAAGTTCAGTGGCGATTGCTTTCCAAGTCGGGTGAAGATCCTTGGCATGTCATGCCGATTTCTGAAACCGGTCAATGGCGTCAACTTGTTGGACCCAGTGTTGATGAGCAAGGGTTGTGGATCAAGGTCGGGGAGAATGCTTCAGCTTCATCGCCAGAGTTGACTTGGTCGCTGATTCGATTTGCAAAGGCGAATTCCCAACCGACCAAGACACCGATTGCAAGCGTGACACCACCAACTGCGCAGTGATTGCTTTGCGCATGCAAGCGTGTGCACACCGACAATCATGATTCAACGCACCCATCAATCCAACGGATGGACATTGTTCATTTTGACAACTGCGCGTGAAATGAACTTTGCTTAGTCGCCAAAGCGAATGCCTTGGGCGAGCGGCAAATCAGTTCCCCAATTCACAGTGCATGTTTGACGGCGCATGTATTGTTTCCACGAATCCGAGCCACTTTCGCGGCCACCACCCGTGTCTTTCTCGCCGCCAAATGCGCCACCAATTTCAGCGCCGCTGGTTCCCAAGTTCACATTGGCAATGCCGCAATCGCTTCCTTGGTGCGACAAGAATCGTTCGGCGGTGCGAACGCTATCGGTGAAGATGGCGCTTGAAAGACCTTGGTCCACTCCGTTGTGAATCTCCATGGCCTCATCGAAATCTTTCACACTGAAGATGTACAAGATTGGCGCGAATGTTTCTTCGCGACAAATCGCAGGCACAACACCCTTGGGCACGCTGATGATTGTGGGCTCACAGAAATATCCTGGACGATTGTCATATTTAGCAAGACCAGGCAAGCCGCCACATTTCACGTGGCAGCCTTGCGCCACGGCCTGCTCGATCGCGCTCTTCATTGCGTTTTTTGTTTCCGCATGAATGAGTGGACCCATGAGCGTTGACTCATCCATTGGGTCGCCAATTTTGATGCTGGCGTACAAGTGCGTCAACTTTTCCGTGAGCTTCTCCACAATGCTTTCGTGCACAATCAATCTGCGCGTGCTGGTGCAACGCTGCCCCGCTGTTCCAACGGCGCCAAACACAACCGCGCGCTCCACCAATTTCATGTCGGCGTCTGGCATAACAATAATGGCGTTATTTCCGCCCAATTCAAGCAACGCGCGGCCCAAGCGCCCCGCCACAACTTGACCAACTTTACGACCCATTCGGCAGCTTCCCGTGGCTGAAATCAGCGGCAATCTGCGATCCGCCACCATGCGCTCGCCCACTTCACTGTCGCGGCCAATGACAAGTCCAAAGACATCACGCGGATCGCCATATGCGGGACGGAAAATAGTTTGCGTTTGCATGACGCGCTGCGCCACTTCGTTGCAGGCAATAGCGACAAGGGGCGTAATTAAACTTGGTTTCCACAATGTGGAGTTGCCACACGTTGCGGCCAGCATGGAGTTCCACGCCCACACTGCGGCTGGAAAATTAAACGCGGTGATGCAACCAATGGTTCCAAGTGGATGCCACTGTTCAAACATGCGATGGCTGGGTCGTTCGCTGTGCATGGAGTTTCCATACAGCTGTCGCGAAAGTCCCACGGAGAAATCAGCGATGTCAATGCACTCTTGAATTTCACCCAGACCTTCGGCGCGAATTTTTCCGGCTTCAAGCGTGACCAATTCGCCCAGATCATTTTTATGTTTGCGAAACTCCTCGCCAATTTGCCGAACAATTTCACCGCGCTGCGGAGCGGGCAACATGCGCCATGCTTTTTGCACGGCAACACATCGCACAATAGCCGCCTCTAACTCCGCGGCGGTATCCAAACGAACCGTCGCAATTGGTTCGCCAGTTGCGGGACATTCACTGGTAATGCTGTCAGCGCCGCCGCATGGCAGCAAACGTGGATGTCGATCAATTCCAAGGCGTTTCAATAGGTCTTTTGCGTTTTGCATGGAGCGCCAAGCATATCGACATTGTGGCAGTTGCCGTGGCGGGCAAGTCAGCGCACAATCACCCAATGCCCTTGAATCGAGATCAACTTGCAAAGCGTGCCTCGCTTGAACTTCGCGAAGGTTTTTATGTCAATCTAGGAATTGGCATTCCAACATTGGTGGCCAACTACGTGCCCGCCAACATGACCGTGTGGCTGCAAAGCGAAAATGGAATGCTGGGCATGGGTCCATTTCCAACCGAGAACAATGTGGACGCGGATTTAATCAACGCCGGCAAACAAACCGTGACCGGTGTTGCTGGCCATAGTTTCTTTTCCAGCGCCGACAGTTTCGCCATGATTCGTGGCGGCCACATTGATCTTGCCATTCTGGGCGCGATGGAAGTGAGCCAGACTGGCGACCTTGCGAATTGGATGATTCCAGGAAAGTTGGTCAAGGGCATGGGCGGCGCCATGGATTTGGTTGCGGGCGTGAAGCGGCGCGTGGTGGTGATGGATCATTGCAACAAAAAAGGTGAGAGCAAGGTGTTGCCAAAATGCACTCTGCCACTCACGGGGCTTTCATGCGTTGATTTATTGATCACCGATTTGTGCGTGATGGAATTTGACCGCAAGCGAGATCGCTTTGTGCTGAAGGAATTGGCGCCCGGCGTGACGGTTGATGAAATCAAGTCAAAAACAGCCGCGGAATTCATGATTGATGCCGCGCCTATTGCCGTGCGTCAATAAAATACGTCACCTATTGCGCCGATGAGTTGGGCCAAAAGTTGACCGCGTTTTTTAAACATTGTCTTGAAAGAGAAAGGCCGCCCCCTCTGATCGGACGAGAGGAGACGGCCTAGTGAAGCGAAGATCTCAGATGGATTTGTTCAGAGATCTTTCACGCGATGTTTCATCTGGGCTTTCAATCGCGCCAAGATGGAAGAGTGCATTTGGCTCACGCGGCTTTCGGACAGATCAAGCGTGAGACCGATTTCTTTCATGGTCATTTCTTCGTAGTAGTACAGAATGAGAATCAAACGCTCGGAGCGGCTGAGACCCTTGGTCAGCAAGGCTTGCACATCGATGCGCTGAATGCGATCGGTTGGCATTTCTTGGCGACGATCACTGGCCACATCCATTTCACGGGACTCGTTTCCAGAATCCTTGTCATTCCATTTTCGGTTCAAGCTGACAATGCCGACGGGCTTTGAATCGCGGTTGAGCTTCTCAAAGTCATCTGGGTTCATCTGCAAACGTTCGGCCACTTCATCCTCAGTGGCCTTCTGCCCGTGCTCCATTTCAATGGCTTTTTTGGCGCGGTCCATGATGGTGGTGCGACTGCGAACAAGCCGAGGAACCCAATCCATTGCGCGAAGTTCATCAAAGATGGCGCCACGAATACGCTGGGCGCAATACGTTTCAAACTTCACATTGCGGCTTAAGTCGAAGGAGTTAATTGCGTCCATCAAGCCAAAAAGACCGGCGCTTGTGAGATCATCCACGTCCACTTCGGCGGGCAAACGCTTGTGCATTCGCTCGGCGGTATAGCGAACCACCTCACGGTAACGCTCCATAAGACGATTGCGCAGTTGCTGACGCTCTGGCGAATCACGCGCGCACTCGCTGTACATTTTCCACGCCACATTCACGCCTTCAGGCGTGTCCATGACAAGGTCCGCGATCGACGGTGCACGACCACGAACCGCTTTTTTGGTCCGAGACTTTTCAGTTGCGACGTTCCCTGCTGGAACCGTCTCTGAACTATCGGAAATGCGAGAGGTACTTGAACGCTTTGTGTTTGTGAGACGTGACGGTGAAGTTGTTGACGATTTTTTCGTCACATCTTTCACCGACTTGTCAGCGCGGGCTGCGTTTGTACGCGAGGCCTGCGTGTTTAACTTGGACATGCGGTCGCTCCTTGACCTAAAGCCCATCAACCAGCCACCCCCGCGGGGCGACATGGCTCAATATCTCGCGGAAAATACACCCGCGAATCTTGATGTGCCGAATCCTTGGCAACATCTCAATGGCGGCAGTCTAACTGATGAGCCGAAGTGTGCAAGTGAAAGTTCAATACTTCATCAAAATTATTATTTGAAGTTGGCAAGTCAAATCTGAACGCTGGTTCCAAGGAAAAATAAAATGAGTTGCTCTGAAATTGTTGTTCCAAGACTTTAGTAAAGTCCGCAATAAACACAAACTGAAATCAATACGAATGTGATTGAGGGGAGCGACACATGTAAATCTTTTTATGAGCTTGATTTACAGCAACATTGGCACGGCAAGTGCGTTCATGGCTTCAACGGTGCGGCTGCTGATTGGAATCATGCGCGTGACTCATGACATCCTGTTGCGCAGCGGCGTGGTGGCGCTGCTCGCGTTGCGCATAAATAGCGGAAAAAAGCCTTATTTTGCGCATTTCTTGGTTTGTATTGGAAGCCAAAGGCCGCACCATTAATTTGGTTTTTTGCCACCAGAGAAAACCAGATTTCTGCATGGAGAGAATTTCAAATCCATCTGGATTCTCTGCTTGCGCTTGTGCAAGCAACAATTTCTCATTCACACCTGAATAACAACGGTCATTCAAAACACTCATTGAACCACCTCAATATGGGCGGATTCAACCAAGACCAATTCAACACCTTCAGGAATTTCCTCGCGGGAGATAACGGACACATCACCCAAGCGCCCACGCAAGGCGCGACTGACCGCTCCGCGAAGATTCTTTGGCGTGACCACCACCGCCGGCAGACCACGTCGAAGAAGATCACGCAGGCCCGGCGCGACACAGCGCAGTAATTTTTCGGCCGCGGCGGCTTCCGGCACAACACTGCGCTGAGCGGCGGTGAAGGCCCCGCTTGAAATCATCAAA
>CAIUGT010000060.1 GCA_903898755.1 uncultured bacterium
GGCGCAACCGGCATTGATTTGCGCTGCGACTTTGGCGCAGAGGTGGCGGGCTTGGTTGCACCTGTGGCAGGCGTTGTTGAACCCGCAGTTGTCGACGCCGCATCTTTCGCGGCGGGCGTCGGATTTTGCGGCGCGTTGTCTTGGTGTGAATGTTCTTGCGGCGTTGTCATCGGTGAAAGAACCCCAGCCACAGTCCAAGCGTGCATGTGAGGTACACGCAGAAATACACAAACACTTTGGGGCCAACAAATGGTTCCAGTCCCATGCGGTAGACCGCCCATCGAATGGCGCCCAACATGAAACCGCCGCCCACCATGCACAGCAACCACGCGGGAAAGAACGCGCCGTCAATGGAGAAAATTGGATCGCACGCGCTGAGAAGGGGAATGCCCAGCAGCAACGCGACCGCGCGCGCGGAGTTTTTCCAAGAAGTTACTTTGGAAACTTTTGGGCAAGATTTTGCTGAACATTGAAAGCAAGACGCGCGGCAGAGCATTGATAAAGATTACACATGATTCAGCGAGCAAGAAACACCGTGGCGCAGCGTGAGCGCGCATGATTTCAGCCATATCTCGATACACTTGCCCCACGGAATCAGCATTGCGCGGCGGACTTATTGGGCGCACGACTGCGGCATTTGAAATGTGAATGACAATCCATCTTTCAGACAGTCACTTTTGCGGCGGTGAAATTGAAACATGAGCAAGGCAGAAAAAATATCCAACTTCAACCCGAATAATCCGGGCGATCCCGACAGCAATGTTTTTGGGCTTCCTTTTACGTGCGAAGAATCTGAAATTGTGATTGTTCCCGTGCCGTGGGACGTGACTGTTTCCTACAGCGACGGAACTTCTGGCGGACCTGACGCCATTATGAACGCCTCGTTTCAAGTGGATTTATTTGAGCCGTCCATACAAGACGCGTGGAAAATTGGAATTGCCATGGAGGATATTTCCGCCGCGGTGGTTGCCAAAAATAAATTGCTGCGCGAAAAAGCCAAGGTGTATATCGATGCGTTCACCCAGGGTGTGGATCATTACCAGGATCAATCCAAAAACAAAATCAGAAACGCCGTGAAGTGGATTCGTTCTGAATTGTGGCAGGCGGGAGATCATTCCACCGCCCATATCAGGGACGAGGTTAATCAAGGATCTTTGTGGTTGAATTCGTGGGTGAAGCAGCGTTGCCTGCACTGGATGAATCAAGGCAAATTGGTGGCATTACTTGGCGGCGACCACAGCACTCCACTTGGATTCGTGCAGGCGCTGGCCGAAAAATATTCCACGTTTGGCATTTTGCAAATAGACGCCCACGCCGATTTGCGAAACGCGTACGAGGGCTTCACGTATTCACACGCCTCAATTATGTATAACGCGCTTGGCATTTCGCAAGTCAGCAAGCTTGTCCAAGTGGGTATTCGTGATTATTGCGAAGAAGAAGTGAATGTGATGCGCGAACAGAAAAGTCGGGTCGTCACTTATTTTGATCGTGATTTAAAGCACGAGCAATACAACGGAAAAACGTGGGCGCAGCAAGCGGAGCACATTGTTTCCCAGCTTCCCGAAAATGTGTACATCAGTTTTGATATTGATGGTTTGGATCAAAAGTTGTGTCCCAATACCGGAACTCCGGTCGCGGGTGGTTTTGAATTTGAACAAGCGGCGTATCTCATACAGGCCGTTGTGAAGTCGGGCAAAAAAATCATTGGCTTGGATTTGAATGAAGTGGCCCCGGGCGAGAATGATGAATGGGACGCAAATGTTGGCGCGCGCATGTTGTTGCGCATGTGCAATTCCATGGCGCTCTCCAATCATCGAATATAAAATTTCACACTGAACACCCCGAAAAATAAGCGCGAAAGCGGTGCGCCACATTTTTATTGTTGGGGCAGGCGTTCACTTATTGCCCGCACCCGCGCGCGCCGTTACGATTGGATTATGCAAGCGCAATTTGGAAAATTTGCTTTCATGTTCATCGCGTCAGGCGTGATTGCGTCTTGCGCGCCGCACTCTAATTTGTGGGAGGACGAACTTGCCGGCATAGAGAAAAAAATTGATACGCAAGTTGCGCAAGGTCCAGGCACCACATCAAATGCGCTACCCGCAAGCGACTCGCCCAATTCAATGGTGGCGCGTCTTAGCAAACTTGGAAAGCAATCGGATCAAGAGCAGGCCAGGGCTATTGAACGCGGCATTGAGAGCGCCGTGCAGCAACAGGTTGCAATGACCGAGCAGAAAAATAAATCGCTGGACGCACAATTTTCACCCATTGCAAGCACGGGCAAAGCGCCAGCCACGCACGCGGACGGTGACGCCAACATTCTTGTGGCGGACAAGAGCGCGGCTACGCAAAATAAAGATGCAACAGATGGAACGCCGAACGCTATCGCCGCTCCCGGCACGGAAGGCGCGCCTACGCAACAAACCGGTTTTGGTGTTGAACGTGTGTGGGGTCTTGCGGAACTTGCGGCCACCGCGCTTGAAGCCAATCCCGCCACGCGTGAATCGTGGCAGCGTGCGCGCGCCGCCGCAGCGCGTGAGCAAAAAGCGCTTGCGGCATACGGCCCCAACATTGGCATTGAAGCCGGTGGAGATTATTTTGAAGTGCCCGGTCTGGCGTTTGGATACGGCAGCAACGCGCCGCCCGACCGCGAGTTTCGTTTCACGCCGCAGGTGTATGCGTCATGGTTGCTGCTTGACTTTGGCCGACGCGACGCCGACACCGATCGCGCGCGCGCCGAACTTGCCTCCGCAAATATGTCGCATGATCGCACCATTCAACGCGTGGTGGTTGAAGTGCAGCGCGCGTATTTTAAATTGGAATCCGCGCTTGGTTTGCGCACCGCGGCGGAGCAAGATGTTGTGGCCGCGCGCAGCGTGTTGAAAGCCACTGAAGCAAAATTAAAACTTGGTCTTGCCACGCGTCCTGACACGTTGATCGCGCGCCAGGCTTTCGCGCAAACGTTGTACAAACTAGAGAAGCGCCGCGCCGATGTGTTTGTGGCCGAAGGCGAGCTGCGCACGCGCACTGGTTTTCCCGCAACAGTTGCAATTCCAATCGACATGGCCGCGGAAAGCGATTTGCCGCCCATGTTGACCATGGGCATTGACGGCATCATTGATCAGGCGCTGGCCAGTCGCCCCGATCTTGCGTCCGCGGTGTTGGATTTGCGCGCGCGTGAAGCCGAAGTGCGCCGCGCTCAAGCCGAATATTTGCCAGAAGTGGTCACGCGCGGAACGGCTGGTTACGGCTTGCTCAACTATGAAGTCACGGGCTTTGATATTCAAGGCAATGGCTGGGGCTTTGATGGCCAAATTTTTCTTGGTGGCAAGTGGTTGCTGTACGACAACGGCGCGCGCGACGCGGCGTTGTTCGAAGCCGGCGCCAATCGTGCGGCGTCCGCGGCGCGTCTTGCGCAGTCGCGCTTGAATGCCGCCGACGAAGTGTGGCGCGCGTATTACACATTGCAAAGTGATCGCGCGCAGTATGACGCGGCCAAGGCGCTGTTGGTTTCCGCCATCGACACATTTGACGCGGTCAAGCGCGCGTATGAACTTGGTCTCAGCACGCTGCCCGAATTGCTGGAGTCAGAACACGATTTATTTCAGGCGCGATCATTGCGCATTGAAACCCGATCCGACTTGCTGTGCAGCAGCGCGAATTTAATTTACGCATCTGGTTCTGGCCCAGGCAGCGTTACGGGCGCGCGTTAATTTATTTATTCTTGAGCAACGCAACTTAATTTGCGCTCGTGATGAACGCACTACGCGCTTGTTTAACACAAAAGTTTTCACTTTGAAATACTTTGCGCGCGCGTCCAACGCGTTGCATGCAATTTAAAATCAAGGCTTTGACTTTGGCGCTTCGGATGAATTAGGCGCAGCAGTTGACGGATTCGTAGGCCCCGAACCTGACTCCGGAAAAGTGTCTGACGCAGCCTTAAATGGCGAACCCATCAATCCAAGTTGTTGCAAAATTGGATTGCGTCCTTCGGTTTTCACAATGGCCGTCACCGTCGCGCCCATGCGATATGGATATCGTTCTTCAAAGGGCGCCAACGTAATACGCACCGGAAATCGCTGCGCAAGTCGAACCCAATTCAAAGTTGGTTTCACATCGGGTAGTGATTGCTGCGTTGCGCCGTTGGCTTGAAAAAGCGCCCATCCAATGCCTTGCACGGTTCCCTTAAAGCGGTGGCCGGGATAGGCATATATATAGACAGCTACTTCTTGGCCCACGCGGATTTGCTCAATTTCTGTCTCCAGAAAATTGGCCATGACCCACCATTCCGTGTTCTGCACAATGGAGAACAACGTGTCGCCCACTTTTACAAACGCGCCAACATTTGTATTTAAGTTTGTCACCCAGCCTTCAACCGATGCGCGCACTTCGCAGTAATACAAGTTCAACTTTGCGTCGTCCACTTCAACGCGCGCCGCGGCCACGCGCACATTCACATCACCAACTTGGGCAAGCGCGTTGCGCGCTTTATTTTCCTCCGACTTCGCGCTGGTCACGGAAGTTTTTGAGGCAACAAGCGATGCCTCCGCGCTGGCCACGCCCGCGTTGGCCGCCGCAACCGCGGCTTTGGCGGCCTCCATGTCGCTTTGCGCAAGCGCCACGCGATCGGCGGTAATAAATTCCTGCTCAAGCAACGGCTTGACGCGCGACAAATAGTCCGCGGCGTAATCCGCGCGCGCCTGCGTTGCAACAACATCGGCTTTGCGGCGCACAATTTCGGCGTCCGCGCGGCGCACCTCCGCGTTGGATGTCTCAATTTTCGACTGCGCAACTTGAACGCTATCGGCCAACGCCTTCACATCAAATTCAACAACCGCCAACTGCGCCTGCGCGCGCGCCAACGCAATTTCATACGGCCGTGGATCCATTCGATACAACAGATCACCCACATGCACAATTTGATTGTCCTTGATGGGCAACTCCACAATTTGCCCGAACACGCGCGGCGCCATGCCAATGGTGTTGGCACGAACATACGCGTCGTCGGTGCGCGGATAGCGCTGCAGTTGGTTCCACAATATTCCCAAGCTCAATACGCACAAGCCAATGGAGACAAATGAAACTACGCGCGCAATTTTTTGGCGGCGCACATCTTGCGCGGCTTGCGCGTTCACGGTGCTTGTAATGGTTGGTTTTTCTGCCATGGAATTTTTTTAGTAGCGGAACACAATCAGCCACACCAGGCAACTGAATGTAATGGCAAGCGACACATAGACAAGCGCGCGCGCCACAAGAAATCGATCAATGCCTGTGCGAATAAGCAACGAGCGCGCGCCCACGGAAAGGATGACGCCAA
>CAIUGT010000061.1 GCA_903898755.1 uncultured bacterium
AAGGCGATGCACCACGCCGGGACGCGCGAATTCTTTTCCAACTTCACTCAGCGCGCCTTGCGAGCGATGCAGAAAATGCCAGGCCAACGCGTTGATGAGCGTGCCGCGCTTGTAACTGCGGGCCGGATGCACCAGCAATCCTGCTTGCTTGTTGACCACAATCAAATCATGGTCTTCAAAAACAATATCCAGCGGAATATCGTCGGGCGGAACTTCGCTTGACGGAGGCGGCGGAAGCACCGCGATAATGGTGTCGCCCTTGTGAAGCTTGGTGCTGGGTTTTGGAATGCGCCCATTGACCGTGATGCTTTGCTCGTGGATCAATCGCTGCAGCGAAGTACGGCTAAGAAATGGAATGCGGTCGACCAAGTAGCGATCAAGTCGCTTGTCCAAGTCGCGCTGCAAAACAAAAGTCACCTTGATCGGCGTGTCGTCGTCGCCTTCTTGACCTTCATAGAGCGCCTGAAGTTCCTCCGGATTGATCTCGTTGGGCTCTGTCTCATTCACTGTGCGCGATTACTTTGGTGAAGCGGGCGCGGCAGGTTCAGTGGATGGTGTCGCCGCTGAATTTTCTGGCGCGGCGGTTGTCGGATTCTCAATTGGCTTCACGCGAATCGGAAGTGGCGCGGGAATATTTCCGTTGATTGGCATCAGCAGATTTTGCGTGCTTGCGGAGGAATCAGTGGCCGCGCTTGGATCAACTGGCCGCGAAGGCATATCACGAATTTTGGAAAGTTCAGGCAATGACTGCTTGCGATTGTCAGCCACTTTTGCCAATTGCGGATACGTTTTTGCGGCAAGGTCCTTGGCTTGATTCAAGTACAAAGCGGCTTGCGTTGGATCATTTTTGGTTTCAGCCACGGCGGCGCGTCCAAAGAGAGCGGCCACGGTGAGCAGACTCGCTGGACCAGTTTCGTGGGAACCTTCGCCCTCAACTTTGGCGTACAGACGATCTGCTTCTGCAAGATATTCCGTGCGCAATTCAGGCGTCAACGCGGAATCTGCGGCGCCAACTTCACGGTCGAATCGTTTATTGGTCTGCAATGAAGTCATGTACGCGTCGGCGGCGTTGAGCGTGGCCAATGCGCTGATGGAATCGGTTCCAGAATTTTTATTTGCAATCTCAATCAGTTCTTGCGGAGTTTGCGCGCTGAGAAATTCATTCCACGCGCCATCTCGCGCCTGCGTGGCGCGATTTTCCCACCAGTTGAAACCCATGAAGCCGCACAACACCAACATGGCCACCAATAAATAATTTGGTCCCTTGGTCTTCATCCAGAAAAGGAAATCGCTGTTCAAGCGGCTTTCGGTGAGCGTGCCTTGTTGAATGTCTTTGAGTCGGTTGTCCATAAGGAGAAGGAGTGTAGCGAGAAGCGGCGACTTTCAAATGCGTTGCCCCTATGCTGCGAACATGAAAGGTTTAATCGCTGTTGATCTAGATGGAACGCTGCTGAATGCAAGTGGCCAGGTGTCGCCGCGAAATATCCAGGCGATCGCGGACTTGCGCGACGCGGGCTTCAAGGTTGTTCCCGCAACGGGCCGATCGTGGCGCGAATCACGGCGAGTTTTTGAGGTGATCCAAGCCAAAGGCATGGCGGTCACGTCTGGTGGAAGCGTGCTCAGCGAGGCGTCCACGGGAAAAACCGTCGAGCGTTTGGCGATCAATCCAGAATTGGTCAGGCGTTTGACCGAGGCAGTGCTTGCGCGCGGATTGTTGGCGCACTTGCTGCGCGATCACGATTCAAGTTGCCACGATTATTGTTTGGTTGGCACGGGGGAAGTGAATCCAGCCACCGAGTGGTGGTTGAAGAATCATCAAGTGGATGTGCGTCGCGTGGACTCGATTGAGGATTTGGAGAAATTAGGATTTGACCATGTGCTGCGTGTTGGCGCGGTTGAGCGCGGCGACGTGCTTGCGCCGGTGTGCGCCGCCATGCGCGCGCAATTTCATGGGCAGGCCAGCATGCAATCGTGGAGCGCCGTGACATCCAATGCGGCCATTGGAAGCGAGACGCATCTTCTAGAAATTTATTCCGTGGACACTGACAAGTGGACCATGATCCAAAAATTGCGCGATCGACATGGCTTGACCAATGATCAGGTGTTCGCCATTGGCGATGGGCTGAACGATCTCATCATGGTGCGCGAGGCTGGCGTTGGTATCGCCATGCAAAATTCGCACGCGGAACTTCGGCCATTCGCAAAGCACATTGCGCCGCACCATCATGACGATGGTTTCGCGCATGCCGTTGATCAAATTTTAAGCGGAGCCATTCACGCACAATCGGTACGATCAACGATGTGAGTGTATTTGGACGCGATCAAAACGAAGTGTGGACGCCGCCGATTGCGCGCGCCGAGGGCTTTGTGCTTTGCACCGCTTTTGAAGCCATTTTAAAGGGCATTTTTGAATGTGAGTGGCCCGTCGCAGATGTCTTCGCGCCGCGTAGACCGCCGCTCGACATGCTGTTTCGCATTCTTGTGGAGCCGCGCGCATTTGAAGTGGCCGAGCGTCACGGACTTTCACTGCATACCTGTGTGGACGCCACGCGCGCGGTTGAGTTGGCGTTGCGCGCGGCGGCGCAAGGCAAGCGAGCCGTGGCGTTTGTTCCCAACGATCAATTGCACGCGGCCATGAATGTGTTGGCGCGCGAAGGTGGCGGGCAGACCTCTGGTGAAGGGCGCGTGGTCGTTGTGCTAGAGGACAATCCATATCTTTCATCAACGGCATGTCCGCTGCAAAGCGCGTCGCAATTGGACTTGCCATGTTTGGCGCCAAGCACCGTGGCGGGTTTGCGAATTGGAATTCAAGATGCGTTTCGCGTCGCGCAAGCATCCGAGCGCGTGGTGGCGTTGATCGCGCACGTTGGATTGTTGCGCTCCATGGACACGCTTGAAGTTGAGCCAAACCGCGTGCTTGATCGCGTGGACGCGGCGTTGGAATTGCGGCGCAATCGTCGGCCTTTACGCAGCGCCGAGCGCGAGGAGCCGCTGGTCATCGCGCGTCGGTTGGAGTTGAATCAATTAAGCGCCATGCCTTCGCCAGGTGAAATGGAACCGTGGGGCATGATCGCCATGGGTTCATGCGTCATGGCCATTCGCCATTTGCTGGAGGAGTTGGGTTTGTCTGGACGCGTTCCATTGTTGGCGCTTTCCATGCCGCATCCACTAGACAGCGCTTCGTTGGTGCGATTGTTGTCGCGCTGCGCGAATGTTGTTGTGTTGGAGCCGCGGCCCGGCGTGTTGGCGCGCGAAGTATTGCAAGTGGCGGAGCAGGCGCGTCGTGGTGGCGAAAAGATCGCCGCGATTTGGTGGGATCGACTTCCTTCAGATGGCTCTGTGGAACCGGTCTTGGAAATGAACGATGCCACGCGGCCATCCATCTTGGCGCGCAAAATTGCGCATCTTTTAAGCCGAATTCGACCCTCATTGATGGTGCAAGAGCGCCTTTCGGATGTCGTGGCGCAGACCGAAAGCATTGAAGTGCCCGACCGCGGCGAGGGCATTGGAGTTTCCGGCGCCATGGATTCGCTGCGCTCCATTGTGAGGGAAGTCGCGGATCAATTCGCGTCGCGCACGGAGTCCGTGGCGCAAGAAATCCGCACTGGAATTATTTTTGAAAATCGTGAAGCGCCGGAATCGGATCGATTTGTGGTGATTGAAACTTGGGATCGCCGCCGCTTCGCACGCGAGGGCGCGGCCGCGGTTCGTCAAGCCGCGCGCGATGCCAAGCCGCGCATTTTGGCGGTGTGTGATTTGGGTGGCGAGGACACGCCGGAGATTGAGCAACTCACGCGCGCCGCCATTGCGCAAGACGCCGCGGTGGCGGTTGAAATCATGCGCGGCGATCTGAATGATCGTCCGACATTTCGCGAGTTGCTTCGCTCCGCCGTTCTTCGCGATGGTCTCACGGTTGTCATTGGCCGCGACGGTCCGCCGCCTCGGCGCGATGTGTACTTGCTTGATCGCGCGTTCGCCGAAGTGGATCGCATGGGATTTGTTCCACTTCAGCGCGCCATTTGGTCAGCGGAGGCGGCATGCGATGTGCGCGCCGCGGCGCCGGCAATCATGGTTGAAAAAGGGTTGGAACGCGGCACAAATCCGCTTAAAACAGAATTTAAGGTGGAGGTGCTCGCGGACCGCACTGGAACGCAATTTCAATTTCATGCGCGACCATTGCTTGAGCAAGTAGAAGTTTTGCGCACCAAGCCGCCGCGGCCGGAGGAGTTGGAGCCCGGTGCGCCGCGTCCAGCGCCACCGCGAATTGTGCATGCCGACAGCGGTCGTTGGCGAGCGCATCTTGCGGGTTGGCGCGGTGAGGCGCCAGGACTTGCCGCGCTTGCTTTATGTGAAGCGGGTCGCTCCATGGGCTACCGCGTGCAAGCCGTTTCACAATCCATTCCAATTGGTCCAGGTCGCCGCGCGTGGAGCCAAGTTGTATTCACAAGTCTTGATGCGATTGCTTCAACATTCGCAACACAAATTCCATACGGAGAAGCGGACTTGGTCATTGGCCTTGACGCGGTGGAGACAGTGCGCGCGCTTGGTCCCGATCCATTTCTGCGCGTGGCGCAACGCGAGCGCACCTACTTGGTTGCCAACACTGGCTTGCTTGATGATCAAGTGGACGCGGAGGATTTCAAGGCCGCGGGTGAATTGCCAATGGCCGCGTCGTACATGTGCCGCGGTGATGGCGTTCTATTGATGGATGTCGCCAACGTGTGTCGACGAACATTTTTAACCGAGCGCCTGACGGATTTGGTTTTGCTTGGAATGGCCTTTCAACAAGGCCTTATTCCCGTCAGCGAAATTGCCTTGGAAGCCGCGGTTCGCCGCATTGAAGAGCGCGGCTACGGTCGTTGCGTGCAAGCCATGCAATATGGTCGAGTGCTTGCGGCGGAGCGCACGCGCCTGATGAATTTGCCGCTGGGCGCGGGTGAGACCAAGGATCGCGGGCCGGAAGGTTTGGCGCGTTTGGTGCGCCGCATTGATTTGGAAATTTCTGAAAGTGGTTTCTTCGCGCGCCGTTCGCGCGGACGATTTCGTTTGCTGATGCGCGAGTTGTTGCAGGCCATGTCGCCACTTTCAGGTACGCGCGCTGGTCGCGCGGCGCGGCGCGACGCGGTCACGGGCCTTCATCGTTGTTGGTTGTGGGGCGGCATGACCTACGCGGAAACATACGCGCGCTTGTTGCGCGGTTTGGCGCGCGCGGATTCCGCCAATGATGGTTGGCCGTTGTTGGTGTACGCGCCGCTGCCGCTGGCGGAGGTGATGTTGATTCGCGATCTAGTTTTCGTGGCCACCATGAGCACCAGTTTGGAGCAGCGTCGACTCACGCGTAGGCGACTTGATGTGCGCGCTGGCCGTGGTGACCGCATGGAACGACGCTTCTTGAACCGCATTGAAGCGACCGTGTTTGGACGCTTTATTCGCCTTGATTTCCGCTCAAGTGATTGGCCGGCCAAAGTCATTCGAACGCTTTCGTGGCTTGTTCCGCTGGGTGTTCGCGGAAAACTTTCAGAGCGCGCCGAGCGCGACGCGGTCACGGAAATGGTGGTGCGAGCCGCCGTGGAACCGGAGCGAAGAAATTCTTGGGGCGCGTTCTTCGCGCGTTTGCATGAGTCCGCGGTGGACGGCACGCTTCTTTCACTTGATGAAAAATCAATCCGCGCCTTGGCGACCGAGTGGTTAAGCGCCGCGGAAAATGTTGCCGACAGCGACGACACGATTCTTTCCACAACTGACACTTCTCCAAGATCGTCGCCGCCAATTCAATAATGACTTCATGAATTGCGTTCGCGCCACGCTCGCGCGTGCAATGCTCACACCCACCGTGGCCGCAGTTGAAATTTGATTTCTAGAAAATTGATCAACTCGAAGTCTTGGCCGCTGAACCCATCTTCACTTCATGTCGAAGTTGTCCGCATGCCGCTGCAATGTCGCGGCCGCGGCTGGCGCGGATGTGCACATTCACGCCGCGGTTTCGCAGCACTTCTTGAAATTGCAGCACATCCTCCGTCAGCGGCCTGCGAAACGGCAAATCCGCCACTTCGTTCCAGCGAATCAAATTCACATTGGCGCGCAATCGCCGCGCTAGAACGCTGAGCTCATCGGCGTGCTCCGGCCGATCATTGAAACCGCCAAGAACAATGTATTCCAGCGTGATTTCGCGGCCAGTTGTGCGGAAATATTCATCGCAGGCGTCAAGCAATTCTTCAATGGTGGAATACTCCGCCCACGGAATAATTTTTCGGCGCATCTCGTCGTTGGGCGCGTGCAAACTCAGCGCTAGCGTGACGGGAATTTCAAAGCCAACCAACTTACGAATGGCGCTGGGAAGTCCAACCGTGCTCAGCGTGATTCGACGCGCGGAAATTCCCATGCCCCACGGCGCGTTCAATGTGCGGATGGCGTCGGTGACCGCGGAAAAATTGGCAAGCGGTTCGCCCATGCCCATGAACACAACGTGTGAAATTCTTTCCACGCCTTTGAGGCGGCTCAAGCGCCACGCTTGTTCAACAATGCGTCCGCGCGTGAGATTGCCTTCAAGGCCGCCAATTCCGCTGGCGCAAAATTTACAACCCACGGGACAGCCCACTTGGCTGCTCACGCAAGCGGTCTTGCGCTCTGGATTTGGAATCATCACGCACTCGGTGGTGCGGTCCGTGCTTGGATTGTTCACGATTGGAAGTTGCGAGGTCGCTCGCTTGGATGAATCCGGCCACGCCAATAATAATTTTTGCGTGCCATCGCTGGCGCTCATTTCCGCCTCGACACGCCCTTGTTCAAAAATCATTTCCTGCTCTAATCGCTCACGATTCAGCTTGGAAAGATTGGTCATTTGCGCGGGCACGATGACGCCTTTGGTGTAGACCCACTCCATGATTTGCTTGGTCACAAACGCCGGCATTTTGCGCGCCGCCGCCCATGCCGCAAGCGTGGTGGGGTCAAACTCAAAGAACGCGCTTGTTTGCTTTACGCCGCCGTTGGAGTCCATGGAAGTTTCCATTTCGCTCACTGTGTCGCGCCAATAGTCAGGTCAACTGTGCGATGTGGAATGTTGCGCGCCTCCAACCAATTGTGCAAAGCGGGTGCGCTGTCGGTGCGAACCACTTTGCAATTGCTTGGGTCCACGCCGCGTTCACGCATCAACTCCTTCAATGTTCCAGGCAAGCCAAACTCAACTTCCTCGCGGTAAATGTCGCGTTGCTCAACTTCGCCGCCAAAGCGTTCAATGAGCTCGGCGATCAAGTCATGCACCAAATCTTCAGGTGCGCTCGCGCCGGCGGTGATGAGCGTGGTCTCCACGCCTTCAAACCATTCCGGTTGCAATTCGCTTTTGTCATCGATCAAGCGGGCTTTGGTGCCAACTTTCTCCGCGATCTCCGTCAAGCGCACTGAGTTGCTTGAATTGCGGCTTCCAACCACAAGCACCAAATCAACCGATGGCGCAAGCGCGCGCACCGCGCGTTGACGATTGGTTGTGGCGTAGCAAATATCGCTTGAGGGCGGCTCCTTCAACAATGGAAACGCCGTCTTGAGCGCCTTAATAATCACATCGGCGTCGTCGGTGCTGAGCGTGGTCTGCGTGAGGTACACCAGTTTCGCAGGATCATGAATCACCAAGTTTGGAATGTCGGCTGGACTTTGCACAACTTGAATTGAGTCCGGAGCCTCGCCGCGCGTGCCCACAACTTCTTGATGATCCACATGGCCCACCAAAAGAATTTGGTAACCAACGCGCGCGTAGCGGATGGCTTCGTTGTGAACCTTGGTCACCAGCGGACACGTCGCGTCGATCGCGGTCAGTCGCCGCGCCTCGGCTTGCGCGCGCAACATGGGGCTGACCCCGTGGGCGCTGAACACCAAAATGGAACCCTCGGGCACTTCGTCCACATCCTCAACAAATTTCACACCGCGGTCGCGGAAGCGATCCACCACATGCATGTTGTGCACGATCTCGTGGTAAACATAAATCGCCTCGCCAGGGCACAGTTCTAGAAGTTGATCAACAACATCGATCGCCATGTAGACGCCGGCACAAAATCCGCGGGGGTTTGCTAATACAAGTTTCATGGTCTGCGATCATAGTCATTTGCTTGGTACCTTCCTCATATGACAACTTTGATTCAACCCGGTCCCGTGGTCTACATCGATGGCAAATTTATGGCTCCCGATGAGGCCATGATCAGCGTGTATGACCACGGTTTTCTCTATGGCGACGGGATTTTTGAGGGCATCCGCATGTACGGCGGCAAAGTTTTCAAGTTGGCCTCGCATTTGGAGCGCCTCTTTGGCGGCGCCGCCGAAATTCGCCTGAAGCCCGTGTTGGACCGCGCGCAGTTGGCGCAAGCGGTGCATGACGCTGTGGCCAAAAGCGGTTTGAAGGACGGCTACATCCGCCTTGTGATTTCGCGCGGCAAGGGTTCGCTTGGGTTGAATCCAAATCATTGCCCAACATCAAGCACCATCATCATTGTGGATCGAATTCATTTGTATCCGCCGGAAATGTACGAGCAGGGCATGCCCATCATCGTGGCCAAGCGTCCGCGCATTCCGGCCATCTGTCTTGATCCAGCCATCAAGAGTTTGAACTATCTCAACAACATTCTCGCCAAGGTGGAGGCCATTGACGCCGGCATGCATGAGGCCATCATGTTGAACTTGAACGGCGAAGTGAGCGAGTGCACGGGCGACAATATTTTCATCATCAAGGATGGAGTCATTCACACGCCTCCAGTCAGCGCTGGAATTTTGCGCGGCGTCACGCGTCGCTTTGTCATTGACACGTTGGCGCCCGCCGCCGGCATGAAGGTGGTGGAGAATCCAATGCAATTGAAGGATGTCTTCGCCGCTGAC
Source organism: uncultured bacterium (assembly GCA_903898755.1). Classification (GTDB taxonomy): domain Bacteria; phylum Planctomycetota; class Phycisphaerae; order Phycisphaerales; family SM1A02; genus SYAC01. Next base: position 8,860 of record CAIUGT010000061.1, read on the forward strand.
GAGGTGTTTTTAACTGGAACCGCAGCGGAAATCATTGGTGTTTCAAGCATCGACGGCAAGAAGATTGGCTCTGGCAAAGTTGGTCCGCTTACGCACAAGCTGGCCGCGGATTTCAAGAAGCGCGTTCAAGTGAACGCTCCGGAAGATTGATCATGCGCAATCGCGCCATGGCCTCCGTCGTCAATCGCTTCTCACTATCTGTTGTCGCGGTCATGTTTGTGCTTGGCGTGTACGCCATTCTTGTCTCGTCAACAATGGCCGGCCAGGCTCTTGGAACAATGGCGGTGATCATTGTTGGATTGATTTTTGCACGCCTGCATTTCTGGCTTTGGACTCGCGCGCCGTGGCAGAAATTTTTCGCCGTGAGCAGTTGGTTGTGCAATTTATTTTTAGTTTCGGTTTTTATTTCCAGCATTTGGAATTGGTCTCGATGGGTCAATCTTGACGCGAATGAAATGTATAAACCGGTGATTTGCGCCACGGTCTTTGTAGGAGCGGTGACCGACTGCATGTTGCTCTTGCGTCTCCGATTCAGTAAAACGTTGGATCGATGCATTCGCGCCATCGCGGTGGGCCTTGCCATTGCGGGCGCCTTGCTCCTTATGGCCACGGTGGCGTCCCAAAAGTTCCAGGATTTTTTCGACGCGATATGGAAAGTGATTCCCTGGCAATTTGGCGCCATCGTTGGTTTGATCGCGTTGGCCAGCCACATCGCCAGCGCTATTTTGGCTTCCATTGAAAAAGAAAAAATCGCAAAGTTGCCGGAGACTTTTTCAGGGCGCATGAAAGTCAGCATGAATTGCCCGCGCTGCGCAGATGTGATCCAGTTGACCTTGGGTCACGGCGCGTGCCCACATTGCAAATTGGCCATTCATATTGAGTGCGACGAACCGCGCTGCGAGTGCGGCTACTTGCTACACAAACTCACTGGCGTGAATTGTCCAGAGTGCGGCATGGAAGTTCCAGAAAAGTTGCGCTGGAAGTCC
>CAIUGT010000062.1 GCA_903898755.1 uncultured bacterium
CGCGCGGTGACGGCGGTCAACACAACGCTGATCGAGTTGTACTGGAGCATTGGTCAATACATAAGTCGCAAGGCTGCCAAGGATGGTTGGGGCACGGGTACGGTGGCGGAATTGTCGCGCACGATTCAGCGCAAGTATCTGGGGATGACGGGGTATTCCGCGAGCAATTTGTGGCGAATGACGCAGTTTTATGAGATGTATTGTGAGCAGCCAAAACTCGCACCACTGGTGCGAGTTTTGTCCTGGACGCACAACTTGATCATTTTGAGCCGCTGTAAAGGTAAAGAAGAACGCGAATTTTATCTTCGACTTGCGCATCGTGAACACTGGACATTCCGTGAACTGCAGCGCCAACTTGCTGGCTCGTTGTTCGAGCGCACCGTTCTTGCGCCGCTTTGTAACGAAGCGATTGCGGTGTATATTCATGACATGAGCGCTCTTCTTCTTGCACGAATCACACTTGAGCCCGGCAAATGCGGCGGTCGTCCATGCATTCGTGGCAAGCGCATTCGTGTGAGCGACATTCTTGAACTTCTTTCCAACGGCGCACCCATTGAAGAAATTTTAAAGGATCATCCGCAGCTTGAACGCGATGATGTCTTTGCGGCCATGGCGTACGCAGCGCAGCAAACGAATCACATTGTGGTTCGTGTGGCATGAGATTTTTGGTTGACAATCAATTGCCTTCCCATTTGGCGGGGTTTCTTCGCGATCTCGGACACGACGCGATTCATGTCATTGATGCCAAACTTGACGCCGCAGATGACCGAATTGTTTGGGCGTGGGCTATCGCAGAAAATCGGATTGTGATTAGTAAAGATGAAGACTTTCTCTTTCTTGCGAATCGCTCGAACGATCTTGGGAAATTTGTCTGGGTTCGATTAGGCAACTGCCGAAAGCCCGCGCTTGTGGATGCGTTTACAAAATCAATCGATGCCATAGTGGTGGCGTTTGATTCTGGCCAGCGAATTGTGGAACTTTCATAAGCGTGGATTGATTCATGCGGCGAGTGCGCGCGTGGTGACGGCGGTCAACACAACGCTGATTGAGTTGTACTGGAGTCGTGGTCAATACAAAATTTGCAAGACCGTCAAAGATGGATGGGTCACGGGCATGAACCCACTATCGACGCTTCTATTTGAAGTATCCAAACCTTTGTGGGTCACTGACCCCCAAATTGAACTTGCAGTTTTCGACGCATCACATTGTTGAAAACACAATGGAAACTCGACGCCAGCTGCATTAGGCAGCGACGGCGCCACGCAGCGCAAAAAGTTCAACCCCTCACTTCAGCAGTTTCGCCCGCTCCGCTTGCGCGTTGATGTTCTTGCTATTACGCATGAACTCAAGCGCCTTCGCGGCCGCTTGCTCCTTGCTCATTCCATGCAAGAATTGAATGCCGCCGGAGTAAATCATGGTGCTTGCCAATTTCTTGGCGATCATCCACTTCAGGTACGGCGCCGGCAAATCTTTGAACACGCGCGCGCCAACAGTGTCAAGCAAAGTCTGCGGCAAATGTTCAAGCACCAGTCCGCGTGAAAGCGCGTGGTCCGCCGCGCTCCATGTTGCCATGGAGTTGTGGATCACATCGGCGGCGTCGTTCATGCACTTGGAAATTTGCACGCTGATTTCTGGAAGCGATGTCTCTGGGTGCAACTTGCCTTCGCGCAGCAAAAGTTCCGCTTCGGTGCGCGCCATTTCTCGCAACTTGCCAAGCACGCCCTCAACAAACGGCGCCTTGATGCGCACAAACTCCGCCTCGCTCAGCAACATGCACGCGATAATTTCGTAACTGGAGCAAATCACGCCGCACTTGTTGGCGGAACTGTCCTTGATAATGGTGATGCCAGCCGCACTGAGATGCTTGCGCGCCTCGGCGGTCAGGAACAAATTGGCTCCCTCCACAATCAGTTGGCTGGAAGGTTTGCCATTTGGCTGCAGATATTCCTTCCAATTGCGCTCATCAATGGTGCTTGGACGGCCACCACCAGGAACAAACGCGTCGGTGATCAGGCGATTGTGCAACGTGTTGCGCAGACGAGTTCCATCTTGCTCATCCACTGAAACAATCTGTCCATGCTTGCTCAACTTTTTCTTGTTGAAGGACGCGATCGGTTTGGCCTCATGGAACAATCGAAGCAACTCATCCATGTTCAAGCCTTCGGGATCCTCGCCGCAACCACTGCCATCGGCGATGCCGGTGATGAGCGCGTTGGCGCCGTAGTCGCGCTTGAGAATGTTGATCATGTTGCCCGCGACATCGCCATCGGGGCCGCCGGTAATTTTCACCGTGAACTTTTGCTTGGTCGGATCAATGCCGCGCGCGCGCAGCGCAACCTCCAGGAACACATTCACGCCTTCACTGGTCACGCCGTACACCTTGTGATTAATTCCAGCGTTGGGCTTGCTGCTCATGAACGCGGTTGGCAGTGAATACTTTCGTCGCTTGGCGCGCTCCACAATCCACTCAATGTGGTCGGGCGTAATGTTCTCGTCTGGTCCAAGATAAATAAATTCCTCAATGCCAAGTTTGTCGATCACTTGACTCTTGGTGCCGGGCTCCGGCGTGATGAGATCAAGAATGCAATCCACGAAACTTTTCACGCAGCGAGTCGGGTCCGAAGGGGGCTCTAGCAGCAGGGCGCATTTGGCGCCGCCCTCTGGAATATCCTTGTTTTTCTGCTGTTGCGCGCTGGCCAGCGCGTAGACCTCGTCGTACAAACGGTCGTTCTCACGCGCGTGTTGCGCGGCGTCGCGCGGACGCACCAGGCGCAAACCACCGCGTGCGATTTCCTTAAAGCGAACATGGAAACCGTTGAAGCCACGGCCGCTGACAAAGAACACGCCGAATGGAAGATTGGGTCGCAACTCGTCCTGCAACAATTCTGGTTTCAGGCGCAGCGCAAAACCAAATCTATTCTGCAAGTGGTAATTGGTGCGCAGCGTGGCTTGCACGGCGCGCAACATTCCCATGAGCACGGTGTTCCAACCTGGCGGCCGCAAAAACTCAAGCGATGTTTTCAACACTTGCACGCCGGACTCAAAGTCCGCGTCGCTCATTGGTTTCTTTGGATCAAATCGCGCCACCAGTAAATCCACAATGCGCAACGAAATCTCCATGGACTCCTCGGCGGCTTCAAGAATGACTTGACTTTGAAACGCAAGACGATCTTGATGCACCAACATTTGATGCACAAGGTGGCACAAGCCCATCACGGCTTCGGCGCGGTTCAGGTCAAGCCCAGGATGCCGATTTGCCAATTCCAAAATGTCGTAGTTGATCCACTTGGCGCGCGCGATGTCGTGTGAAACTTTCTTCCAGATTGCGCTCTTGGGGTCAAGTTGTTTTCCGTCTGCGGTCTGCACAACAAAGGCAAGGAAGGTGACTTGCCCGTGCGGCGCGTCCTTCACTTGGTCCAAATATGCCCGCAAAATAGAGATTTTTGCGCGCGCCAACACCATGGCGGCGCGCTCCAACATGGTGCGCGTGCGCGCGTTGGAGAACGCGATCGAGATGCGGCTATGCGCTGGATTTGATTCCTGCTCAAGCTCTGTGCGCGCGCCGTCGCTGCCGCTGACTTCCTTGAACAACGCAGCTTGGCGACTGAGTCGAAGCGGTGTGAGCGTCAGCACATAGTCGGCGCTGGCGCCGGCAACAAATCCGCGGATTTCTTTTTCGCTCCAATCCAGTCCGTGTTCCGATGCCCACGCAACAACGGAGTTCACCTTGGCCGCTTGCGCTGGGTCTTTGGGATCAAAGGGCACGCGCTCGCCAAGTTCAAATGTGTCCACAACTAAGGAGCCATCAACGGACGCATGAATGGTGGCGGCGCGCAGCGGTTCGTTCATTGGCAACTGCGCCACAATTTCCGACAGCACGCCCACGCGATTGCCCGGGCGGATCATGGTCCATTCCTTGCCGTCGTCGCTTCGAATGGTCAAGTCAAGAGGGTTGCCACTGGCCTTGGCGGCAATGATGGCGCGCAAATGATTTTGCACACGCGCTGGCGAGGTGTCTTGAAAATACATCTGCGGCATTTGCGCCACGAACCAAGGCACCACGCTTTCCGCGGTCGCTTTGAATTGTTGCGACAACTCATTGATGAGCGAGTTGGTTGGCAGGGCGGAAGAGGCGGCCGGTGTTTCGGAAGAACGCATTGGGACACTATCCCCGCTTTGGCGCTGTGGCTCAAGCGGTTTATGCCCACAATTTGCCCATTTTTTTATCTTCTTTGGAAGCGGGCTCTAAGTTGGTTACGCTGTTGCGCTTGCGTTGCATCACCATTGGCAATTTTGATGGCGTTCATGTGGGTCACCAAGCCTTGCTTTCACGCGCTCGCATTCTTGCGGGCAGCGGCGGCCAGGTTGTGGCGGTGACATTTGATCCACATCCAGTCGCACTGTTAAAGCCACTGGCGCTGCCGCCCGCTGTGCAGACATTGCAGGAACGCCGCGAGTGTTTGTTGAAATGCGGCGCGGACCAAGTGCATGTGATCAACACCACCAAAGAATTGTTGGCCATGAGCCCGGAACAATTCATAGCATGGTTGCGCGCGGAGATTGCCTTTGAGTGCATTGTTGAAGGACCCGATTTTCATTTTGGCAAAGACCGCGCGGGCGACATCAATACGCTGCGAGCGATTGGCTTGAAAAATAATTTCCAGGTTGACCAAGTTGAGCCTGTTGAAGTTGCTCTGGGCGATGCGTCGCGCGCGGTGGCCAGCAGTTCGCTGCTGCGGTGGCTATTACAGAATGGCCGCGTGCATGATGTGGCCACGGTGATGGGTCGCGCATATCAGTTGACGGGTGTGGTTGAGAAGGGCGATCAACGCGGTCGCACACTAGGTTGGCCCACGGCCAATATTGCCACTGGCGCGCGCTTGCTTCCAAGCGACGGCATCTACGCGGGTCTGGCCACTCTGCCATCGGGCGCGCGTAAACGGGCCGCGATTAGCATTGGCACCAAGCCAACATTTGGGGCAAACGCCCGCACAGTTGAGGCTTTTTTGCTGGATCACAAGGCGCCATTAGATGACTACGGATGGACACTTACGCTTGAATTTACGCGCTGGTTGCGCGGGCAAACACGCTTTGACGGCGTGGATGCGTTGCTGGAACAAATGGCTCGAGACACTCAACGAACACGACAGGAAATTGCCGAAGAGGTAGTGTTGACATGACACAAGTGACCGCGACCTATTCCACAACATCAACGCCACGACTCATCGCGGATCGATTGGTCAACGCCAAGCGCGTGTTGGTCACATCGCATGACAAGCCAGACGGCGACGCCATTGGTTCAGTGTTGTCCTTGGCGCGTGCGCTTCGTCAGCGTGGTCGCATTGTTGATGTGTGGCTTGCGGGCGCGTTTGATCCAGTGTTGCAATGTTTGCTTGCCAACGAGCAACCTGGCCACGCGCCGGAAAAGTTGCCCACCGCGGAGTATGAAGCAATCGCGGTGCTTGATACTGGTTCATGGGTACAACTTGAGCACTTGGGTCCATGGTTGCGCCAGCGCCATGAAAAAGTTGTGGGCGTTGATCATCATCGCAGTGGCGACACCAATTTCACGGATCGAATTGTGGACACGCGTTGCGCCAGTTGCACGCAGGCGTTGGTGCCCATCATCGAGGCGCTTGGCGTGAAGTTTGACATGCCGGGAACGGGCGGCGCCGGCTCCATTGCGGAGTCGCTCTTCGCGGGTCTTGCCACCGACACAGGTTGGTTCCGTTTCTCTAGCGCTGACGCGGCGGTGTTCACTTTGGCGTCTCGGTTGCTCAGCGCGGGCGTGGAAAAAGATCGTTTATACAGGCAATTAGAAGAGAATTCGCGGCCACAGAGGCTTGGTTTGTTGGGCCACGCCCTCAGCAATATTCGGTGGCTTGCCAACAACCGCGCCGCCATTATGCAACTGAAGCCCGAAGATTTTGCCACGGCCTCTGGCAGTCCCGAAGATTTGGCTGGCGTGGTGAATGCGCCCATGCAAGTGGGCAGCACCGAATGCAGCGTGTTGCTTTCACAGACTGAGGTGGGAATTGTGAAGTTAAGTTTCCGCAGCAAGCCGCCACTTCATGTGGGTGGAACATTTGTGGATGTCAATCGAATGGCGGGCGAGTTTGGTGGTGGAGGCCATGTGCACGCTGCGGGCGCGCGCGTGAAAGGCGAAATGTCCTTGGTGGCTGAGCAAGTGGCCAAGGTCATCGAGCGCACTCTTGTGGCGCTTGGTTCATAGCGCGCGCCGCATTGCATGAAAATGATTTTTATGCTGTGGATTCGCGCGCTGAAATGCGTTCACGCAAATACATGCGCAGAATTATTTTGGTTGAGCAGGCGTGTTGTCAGTTGTAGGACTCGCAGTTGTCTCGCTGGTGGCAGCAGCACCAGCCTTGGCCGCGTTCGTGCTGGTTGTTTTTGGAATCATGGTCACGGTGAAGCCCAACTTTTCAATTCCAGTTTTTACTTGTGGCTCCACAGTGTCATCTCGCATGGCAACAATGGCGGACTTTTCTTTTAGGCTGACGCGGCAATCCACAACTCCGTCCGTGTGCATGGCCTTGTCGGTAATGGCATCCACGCAGTTTTGACAATGCATTCCCTCAATCGCGTATTGATAGACAACAGGCGCCGTGTCGCTCACGCGTGGGTCCACGTCTGGTCCGCAGCCATTGAGCGCTCCAAAGAGGCTCATGATGCTCAAGCCCAACATGATGAAGGTTCGAATTTGCATCGCGCGATTCTAGTTGCGCGTGATGAACTTGTCGCAGCCCATCAAGCGCAGCATGGCTGGAAGCAACCACACGGCGGAAACTAGGCAGCACAAACTTGCAATGGTCATCACTTCGCCAAGGCCGCGCAAGCCGCGGTGCTGAGCGAATAAAAGTGTTCCAAATCCAATCGTGGTGGTGATGGCCGTCACAATGACCGCGCGTCGAGTGCTGCCGAATCCGTGCGTCAGTCCGCCTTCAAGAACACGGTGTGTAATGTGAATAGCGCTGTCAATGCCAAGACCAATCATGATTGGAATGGCGAAAAAATTGGCCAGCGTGAATGGAATTTTCAGCAAGCCCATCAGGCCAACAGTCCACCCAAGTCCCGCCAACAAACTTAGGAATGCAATGGCCGTAAGTTTGACGCTGCGGAAATCCAAATACAGCAGCGCCAACACAAACGCGCTTGCAATGATTCCTTGCCACAAAAAACTTGCGCGCATGAGTTGCATGCTTTCAAAAACGGTGACTGGCGCGCCCGTCACGTTTGGATCAACCGTTCGCATGGCGGCAACAAATGGAGCCATGGCGCCGGGTTCCCAAATGTCCTCTTGTGGATGCAGCAGAATTGCGAATTGATTGTTCGCGCTCATGAACGAGTCGCGCACCGCGGGTGGAAGTGAGTCGCGCAGAGACAGTGCCGCGCCAATTTGCAATTGTTGCGCCGCGAATCCGGCAAGCGCAATGGCTTGATCGGCTTGTGATATTGCCGTGATTTGATTGGTTTCCAGCGCATTTTGCAGCGCTCGCAGGGACAGCGCAAGGTTGCGAATCATGGCGACATCCTTGGCGGGCGCGCCAGCGGTGCTTGCGCCATTAGCCAATGATTCCACGCGGTCGCCGGCGCGCTGCGCCAGTTTAGAAAGATTTGTTTCTGTTTTGTTGGCACTCAAAGTTGGCGTGGCGGACTTTGCGCTGGCAATCACCGCACGCAGTTGGGCGCGCTGTGGCGAATCCGCTTTTACAAAATCAAGAATGCTGCGAGAATTGCGGATCAATGGTTGCAGCTTTGCTTTCTCAACCAGCGGTCTGACCGCGTCGAAAGAATCCGTGATCACAGCGCCAAACCAAGTGGAGTTTCCACCCTCGGTTTGCAAGCGTCGCTGCCACGAAACGCTTGATAAATCCGCGGCTTGAAGTTTGAGCAAGTTGCTCTCAAAGCCAACTCGTTCCCACGCAATCACCACGCCCGCAATCATGGCCAGCAACGAAACTGCAACAAACATTCGGTGGCGATTGATTGGCGCGTGTGAATGCGTTTGCGCGATCACAGTTCTGCTTGCAAAAAACGAAAGCTGCTTTGAATCATCCGCGCTGCGCTTGTCAAAGCACAACAGCAACGCTGGCAATCCAATCGCCATGGTGGCCGCGCACAGAAGCAATCCAACTCCAGAAATAATTCCCAGTTGGCGCAGGCCCTGCATGGGCACAAAAATGGCGATTAGAAAAGTTCCCGCGCTCACGGCCGCGCCCGCCAACATGCTTGGCGTTGCGGTGCGCATCATGTGGCGCACGCTGGCCGCGCTGTCCATGTGGTGCAAACCCTCTAAATAGCGGGCAATCATGTGAATTCCGTAGTCCAATCCCACGCCAACCAATACCAGCATGAATACCACGCTGAGCAGGTTCAAACTACCAATCATGATGGTCGCCGCGGCGTAGGTCAGCGCCGCGCCCGCCAAGAATGCCGCCACCGCAAAGAGCGGTCGCTTCACTCCGCGAAAGACAACCATGAACAACGCCGCGCACAATGTCAGGGCAACAATGGACGCCACATTCATGTCCGAGTTGGTGGTTTCCATTTCATCGGCTTGCAAAACCGGTTTGCCCGTTAAGCCAATCTCAATGGTTGGTTCCTTCGCCTGAATCTCGGCGATCACTTTGCGCATTTCCAGCAACGATTCATCCACCACCGCAAGTGACTCGTAATTTTTCTTGGGCATGACCAACACCAAGCGCAACGTGCCGCCTTCATTGCTGAGCCAATGTGTTTGCAGCGCCTTGGCAAGCGGCAATGTCGCGGCGTTGGGTTGGCCACTTGCCGCGGCGCCCAGCAACATGAATGCGCTTGCGGCGGTTGATCGTTGCGTGGACTGGTCCATCTTCGCGCCTTCGTCCAGCAAATTTTTCACGCGCGCGTCGCCGGCCTGCAATAGTTGCGCCAGCGTTGGGTACGCCGCCAAAATAGGAAGCGCGCTTGCGGCATCGGCAAGACCCGCAAGTTCATCGTCGCTCATGGCGCGCGGCGCAAGTCGCAATTGATCCTGCGCGTCAATGCTGCCGTGCACTTTTGAAACGCTGGATAGCGTGGACAAGCGCGTGGTTAATTCACGCACCGCGCGGTCGGCGGCGGGGGCGTCGCCACGCGGATCAACCACCGCGATCGCATATTCCAAGTCGCCAAAATCATGGATAAATCGGCGCCAATCCTTTAAAAACGGTTGGTCCTCACCGATCAGCGAATCCGTGTCTGCGTCCAACTTTAAATATTGAAAACTAATTCCAGCGCACGCCAAAGCCGCCACTGTCAGCGCCGCAATAATCCACTTGGGTCGTGCGGCGATTGTGGCGTATAGCCAATCCATCGCGCGTACACGTCTACGATCTTGTTGCGAAGGATCCAAACTCAAGCGACCTCGAACCAATTCGCCCGGGTCAGATCAAAAAGTTTTCCATTGACAATGACCGCGCGAGCGCGACCCGTTCCCTGCATTCCATTGAACGGACAATTACGGCTCATGCTGCGGAATGTGTTGGCATCAATGGTCACCTTGGCGCCAATGTCAATCACGCTCACGTCCGCAAGACCACCTTCTTGAAGTCGGCCATATCCTTGCTCAAACAATCCCAACAATTTCGCGGGGCCAACTGTCATGCGCTCAATCACATCGGACCACTTCATCAAGCCCGTTTCAATCAGGGCTTTGGCGTACATGGGCAGCGCGCTTTCTAAACCAATGCATCCAAACGGAGCCGCGGAAAAATCTTTCGCCTTTTCGCTCGCGGTGTGCGGGGCATGATCGGTGGCAAGCACTTCAATGGTTCCATCGGCAACGGCGCGGCGCAGCGCTTCAATATCGTCGTGTCGCCGCAGCGGGGGATTCACTTTCGCCATGGTGTTCCATCCGTCGCACGCGTCGTCGGTCAGCAACAAGTGGTGCGGAGAAGCCTCGCCACTGACGGGCTGACCCTCGCTTTTGGCGCGTCGAATAATGTCAACGCTGCCGCCAGAAGAAAGATGTTGCGCGTGATAGCGGCAACCAATCGAGCGGTTCAGGCGCACATCGCGCTCCAACATAATTTCCTCGGCCACGGCGGGCCAACCCGTCAATCCAAGTTTGGCGGCAATGGCGCCGGCGTTCATGGATGCGTCCCCAGTCAGCGCGGCGTCTTGGCAATGTTGCATCCACGCGCGACCCGCGGCTTTGCAAGTGAGCAACACGCGCCGCATCACTGCGGAGTTTGCAATTCCATCGCCGTCATCGGTGAATGCAACGGCGCCGGCCAGCGCCATGGCGCCAATGGGTGACAGACTTTCGCCAGCGCGGCCGACAGTTCCAGCGGCGGCAACAAACACGCGCGCAAGACCGGCCTCTTTCGCCTTCAGTCGCACAAAATCAACAAGACTTGGCAAGTCAAGTGCCGGTGTTGTATTTGGCATGCAGCACACGCTGCTAAACCCGCCCGCAATGGCGGCCTGCGCGCCCGTGCGAATGGTTTCTTTGTGCTCGCCACCGGGCTCGCGCAAATGCACATGTGGATCGATCAAACCTGGGCAGACCAAGCAGCCGTCGGCGTCGATCACGGCGGCGCCGCTGTGCGCGATTGGCGTAGTGGAAATTTGTTCAACGCGACTGCCATTGATCAGCACATCGGCGCGCGCGTCAAAGTTGCGCGACGGGTCAATCACTCGTCCACCGCGAATTAAAATTGCAGGGGCATTGCTTTGCATTTGCGCGGTGATGGTAGCGGCTGCTCGGTGCAAGTAGTTGGAGGTAAAAATAAAATGGGCGGCGCGCGTGTGCGAGCCGCCCAAAGTCGAGTCATCTTCGATGAAGCGCTTTCAAGTCAGTGCGACTTGCAAGCACATTCATGCAGTGAATTTAGCCGTTGGTCTTACCGCTGAATGGGCAGGAACCTGCACCAGTCATTGGGCAACCAGAAGTGTTGCTGTGGCAATCAGTTTTTGTTTCGCTCACAGCGCCTGGGCTTGTGGCCGCGGCCTTTTCAGAGCATGGAGTAGAGCAACCACTCTTGGTTTCGCTCACAGCACCTGGGCTTGCGGCAGCCGACTTGTCTTTGCAGCAAGCTGACTTTGTTTCAGATACAGCGCCTGGGCTTGCGGCGGCAACCTTGTCCTTGCATGCGGCAGTTGTGCACTTGCTCTTGTCGGTTGAGCATGCGCCATCGGTGCTGCAAGACTTGCCACCACAGCAACCACTGACCGCGCCTGGCGCAGTTGTTGGGGTGCTTTGACAAGCAGCAAGACCAAAGAGAAGACCAGCCGTGAGTGTTGCGAAAAGTTTCATGTGAGATCCTTTGTAAAGATGACTCCAAGACATTGTGTGCCAGGCGAACTTCGCCTTTGGAAGCACATGGTGAATAGTAGCACACACTTTGGTGGGTTCAAACCAATCATGTATATGGTTGAAAGTATTTCCTAGACTCCTGGTGTGGAAGCATTTCAGAACACCCCCAACGCGCACGTGCCCGAGGGTCATTCCAATGAGTCAAATACCGCGCGTTTGGCCCGATTACTAGCCAAAGCCAAGGCATTTCCAGAGGTTGCGGGCGTCTATCTGATGAAGGATGTGGGGGGCAAAGTGCTCTATGTGGGCAAGGCCAATTGCCTGCCCGAGCGTGCGAGCAGTTATTTTCTGGGTAGCACCGACCTTGGCCCAAAGAAGCAACCCATGTTGGAGCTCATCACGGACATTGAAATGATTCCTTGCGAGGGTTCATGGGAGGCGCTGCTGATGGAAGCGCGCCTGGTGAAAGATTTGAAGCCGCACTTCAACACGCGCCTTCTCGATGACAAAACATTTCCCTATCTCGCCATCACCACGCGCGATGAATTTCCAGGCGTGTTCGTGACGCGTGATCCCGCGTCGGAGCGCTTTCGCACCGCGCGCTTGTATGGGCCGTTCATCAGTGGCGCAAGTTTGCGCCACGCCGTGCAATTGTTGCAGCGCGTTTTTCAGTATCGCACATGCGATCTTGATATTGATTCCACTGATCCACGCAATCGTTCAGTGCGTCCATGTTTGCTGCACAGCATGGCGCAGTGCACCGCGCCGTGCGCCAATCGGATTTCGCCGCAGCGTTACCGCGAGGACATCAATCGGTTCTGCCGATTTCTGGAAGGGAAACGCAGCGTGATGTTGAAGGAGTTGCGCGCGGAAATGCGCAAGGCCAGCGATGAAAAACGCTTTGAGGAAGCCGCTATTTTGCGCGATCAAGTGCAGGCCATTGAGCGCCTTGATGAGCGCGAGCGCCGTGGAGATGAGGCGCAGTACGACTGGCAACCAGAAGTCACGATTTCAATTCAGGATCCAAAGTTGGGTTGCAAAAGTTTGCAGCGCACGCTTGGCTTGTCGCAAGAGATTCAGTGCGTGGAGGCGATTGACATTGCGCACTTGGGTGGTGGCGAGACGGTTGGAAGTCTTGTGTGTTTTGTGAATGGCCGTCCATTCAAGCAGCGCTATCGGCGCTTTAAAATTCAAACTGTCGCCAACGATGATTACGCCGCCATTCGCGAAGTGGTCAGTCGTCGCTACCGTGAAGAAGGCAAGGGCAGCGAGTTGTATCCCGATGTGATCTTGATCGACGGTGGAGTTGGTCAGTTGAACGCGGCGCTCGACGCGTTCGCGGAGTTTGAAACCAAGCCGCCATTTGTGGTGAGCTTGGCGAAAAAAGAGGAGCTGATTTATATTCAGCGCGAGAGCGAGCCCCTGAAGTTGGGCCGTGAAAATCTTGGGCTGAAAATGTGCCAAGCCATTCGGGATGAGGCGCATCGTTTTGCGCAGCATTACCACCATCTTTTGGTGCGCAAAAGGTTGATGCCGGATGGGGTGTCGACGGGCAAAGCCGTTGGCAAGCAAGCATCCAAATCAGCGCAGGGCAAAGGGAAGAAAGCGATCAAGCCTGCGCTGAAAACCTCACCCAGTTCTGCAAACAAGCCGTCGAATAAAAACGTTCCCAAACGCAAATCAGAACCCGACACTTGATGCTCCGCTTCGCACTTCGCTACTCTTGTTTCACAGAAGGAGTCCGCACTCGTGTCGCATCATCGATCTAAAAGAGCACAACATCACGCCGACGCCGAGCGCGACCAAGGGCAGCATTCGAATGCGCCAGCGCTGGATCACCCAATGGTGCCCAAAGGCACCTACGAACTTCTTGAAAGCGCGGCGGCTGTTGAAGAGTTTGTGAATCACGTGCGCCAAGTTGGCGTGATCGCTTTTGACACGGAATTTATTGGCGAGGAATCTTTTCGCCCAAAGATTTGTCTGGTGCAAATTGCAACGGCTGAGCGAGTGGCGTTGCTTGATCCGCTTTCAGGCGTTGACCCAATGCCCATCTATCAACTGGTCGCCGACAAATCGGTGTTGACCTTGGTGCATGCGGGCGAGCAAGATTTAATGGCCGTCAAGCAAGCCATCAACGGCAACGCGAATCATTTGGTGGACACGCAAATTGCCGCCAGCCTGATTGGCTTGCCGTGGCCAAGCAGTCTGGGCAACACCATTGAGCATCTCACTGGATTACACATTGACAAAGCGCACACGTTCACCGAGTGGGATCGTCGGCCGCTTTCCAAAAGTCAGTTGCGCTACGCGGCGGATGATGTGCGCTATTTGCCCTTGGTGTGGAGCCGTATTCAAGAGCAATTAGTGCGGGAAAACCGCTTGAATTGGGCCATGCAGGAAAGCGCCACGCAGTTGGCGGGCGAGCAAGTGTTTGACCCAGATCGTCAAATGCGCCGGGCTTCTCGTGGCGAGCCTCTGAAGCCCGCGGTCATGACCATTCTGCGCGAGTTGGTGTTGCTGCGTCGTGAACTGGCCGAGGCGGATGATCAACCGCAACGAACTTTATTGTCAGACGGCGCGCTGATGGAGTTGGTCAGGCGCAAGCCAGACAATGCAAGTGCCTTGCGTGAAATTCGTTTTGTTCCGCAGCCAGTCGCTGAGCGTCATGGAGAGCGCATTGTGCAATGCATTCGTGCGGCCAAAACTATGCCGCCTATCCGTCAAGAATTTGCGCGACTGTTGGAAGACACCGCAGTACGCGCCCGGATTGACGCCATGTGGCTTGCGTTCCAAACGCGTTGCATGGCCACAAACATTGCGCCTAATTTGGTGACCAGCCGCGCCGAATTCACAAGTTGGTTGGCGGCGCGTATTCAGCGCGAGCAAGACTTGGCCAAGGGATCGGTCGTCACGGACGCTCCGCTTCCGTTTGCAGCCGACGATTGGCGCGCTGAAAGTATCGGTCGTTGGCTGAGCGAATTTATCGATGGTCGCGGTGAACTTGCGTTGCGTTGGGACGCAACAAGCGGGGGTCTTCGCCTTTGCGATGATTCAAAATAATGTGTTACAGCGTGTGTCGTGCGTTTGAATGACATTTCAAATTCAATAGAGAATTCATCCATGAGTCAGCCTTCAGATCAACTTCGCCGCAATCTTCTCGCATCTTTGCCCGCATTTTTGCTTGCGCCCACCGCGTTGGCGCAGCAAGGTTTGTTGAAGCCACAGGGGTCGCAAAAAGTTGCCTCCACGACCAAGCGGGAAATTCCAATTCTTCCATTCGCCCTCGCGGGTGCTTGGAGCGAAGATTTCGGAGGTCGATCGATTCTAAAAATGACCCCCGAACTTTCGGGTTCCATCACTTTTGCTGGTCAGACCACTGCGTATGAGGATGACCAACTTCGACTTTTAAAATTGCAAGTTGGCGCGGCCATGGAATGCATCGCGACGTTGGCTTCGTCAAGTAGTTGCTCTATTCAAATGTTGTATCCGCAAAAAGTGGAGCCTTGGCTTGTGAAGCTTTCCATCGCTGTGAACGCGCAAGGCAAAGCGCCGAGTGCCCGTGGCGTCACGGCGTGCAGTGGAATTTGGAGTCGACCCAATGCCAGCGGCGCTTTTGATTCCGCATGGAATGACAAAAAAGTGATCGACAATATCGGTGGTCTAATGAATGAATTTGGAGTCGGCGTGAAATTAATGGTGGATTCAAAAACGCGCGAGTGCGCGGATGCGTTGCAGGCCATCGCTCAAGCATCGCCAGAGTTAGCAAAAAAAATTGGTCCCGCGTCCAATTGGGGCGTCGGCACTTCGATCGTTCTTGTGGGAACGGCGTCGCAAGATTCAACGCAAGGCCTCATGTCCGCGGGACGCTCATTGCAACGCGGTTCGTTGCAAGCGTTCGCGGAGGGCGTGAATTGCGATTCGTTTGTTTTGCCCCCCAAAATGCTCGAAGCCGCGGCTGTGTCAAGCAAGGAAGCAGCGGTCGCCGTCAAGAAATTAGTTGAACTATTGAACGATGAAGCCAGCGAACCCATTGGCGTGGCGCGTATTGGCAAGTTGTTGAATCCGACGTTCAATCCAATGCCAGTATGCGTGCCCATGATCGCCTTCGCTTGATTTCGCAAGTTGATTGACTTTCATCGCGCCCCTCTTGCGCGCCGCAGGGTTGCGCCGCGAACAATCTTGCGGCATTCTTTCACCATGAGCGAAATTCGAATTTACAACGGTGATGGTGATCGTTTAATTGAAGCGCCAAGCACGGGTCCGCGTGTCACAATGGTTCCGCGTGGCGATCCGCGCACCTTGACCGGGTCGCGCTCCATACGAATCATGTGGGGGCAACATCTTCTGAATGACTTGGTCGAAGGCCGCTACCGCACCGTGATTTGCGGCATCAATGAAACCGACAACGCGCACGGCGTGCTTGGCGAATTGTTGAAACTCATTCCCACCAGCCAGTGGACATTGTCCAGCGCGACCAGCTTCGCCAAAATGTTTCGTAGCGCGGTGAGCATGCACGCCAAGGATGATCGTGAGCCTTACATTTTGAAATTTGATCTTGATCAATTGCTCATCCTGGCGCTGCTGCGTCCCGCGGGCCGCGAACATTTCACATTGGAGGATATTTTCCGTGGCTTCCGCACCATTAGTCGCATGGTGGAGGGTCGCCGCGATCGTCTCCCAATTGCCAGCGTGAGTTTTTTAGGCGCAAAGAGCAATCGATTGCTTGACCATGAAAAACAAGAGCCGACATTTGAGGCGGTGCTGCAAGCCATGAATCAAGGCGGTTTTAGCGGTGATATCTATCCACCAGTCGCATTGTGGGATGTTCCAAAGACGGCCGTCTTCGCTCAATATCCTTTTCCCGAAGGCATTGCGCGCATGCGCGAAGGCAGCAGTTGATTTTAATTTTTTCTGCAATTGTCCAGCGCGAATGAAGTCTCACGCGCGGAGCGCCGTGGCTTGGTTTCGCGTGAAACATATTTAGGATTGACTGCCCGAGCCGCTTTGCAATTGCACAAACTTGCGCGCGCGAATGGCCTCGCTTCCAAGTTGACCGCATGCCGCCATGGCGGAGCGGCCCTTGGTTCCACGGCGCTTGCAAAATTGTTTGTTGGCAATGGCGCGCGCAATAAACGCAACAACGCTCTCCTCGCTTGGCGCCGGCCACGGACTATTGCGCCGCGGGTTGTAGGGAATAATGTTCAGCGAGCAGCGCACATCTTTCAGCAGCGCGCACACTTGGTCGCAGTGATCCAAGGAATCATTCACGCCAGGAATCAACACATACTCAATACAGGTTGGTCCAGCTGCTTCTGGATAGTCGCGCACCGCCGACAAAATGTCCGCGATTGGTTCCGACTTGTTTATGGGCATAATCTGCGAGCGGATCGCGTCATTGGGCGCGTTCAAACTCAGCGCAAGATGCAATCGGTGAAAGCCAGTTTGGCGGGCGAATTCCGCTATTTTTTGAATACCCGCCACGCGGCCCACGGTGCTAATGGTGATGTTGCTGGAGGCGATCGAGGCTCCATAGTGGTCCGTTAAAATACGGACCGCGTGAAGCACTGCGTCCAAATTTTCCGTGGGCTCGCCCATGCCCATGAACACAATGTTCTTGATGAGAAATCCGCGGCCGCCGTCAAAAGTATTTTCAACTCGGTGGCGCGCCGCGAACCACTGCGCCACAATTTCCGCAGCGCTTAAGTTACGCAGCAAACCCATTTGCGCCGTCTCGCAAAAACCGCAACCCATGGCGCAACCCACTTGACTGCTCACGCACAGTGTGCGGCTAAATCCACCACCGGTGTGCGGCATAGGAATAATCACGCTTTCAGTTTCAAGTCCGCCGCCAACTTTCAGCGTGAACTTCACGGTCTCGCCATCCACCTGCGTCTTTGCAATTTCTGGAAGTTCAGCGTGGGCAAAATCCGCCTCGGCCTCGTCGCGCCGATACACGGCGGCGTACTTCAGCATCACTTCTCTGCGCGCGCGCCGACTCTGCAAGCGCTCAACAAATTCATCGCTGGTCAAACCAAGGACATCCATGGGGCAAGCCTAACGCCAAAGCCGCTAAAATCGATGGGAGAAAAATTGGCGATGGTTCCCTAACATGGGTTTCTATGCATTTAAAACGATCCGATCATGAGCACGGCCCGCCAATTGTTCCCGTGATTTTCCATTTGGAAGATCCCGCGGGTTTGACCAGTACCAAGCAGGAAAAGTGGGAACTCATGGGCGGTGTGGGTGAGCATGTTTTAGAAGTCGCCATGGATCATGGCATCAACATTGAGCATGCGTGCGGCGGCGTGTGCGCGTGCAGTACCTGCCACATTTATGTTGTGAAGGGTATGGAGCATCTCAGTCCCGCGACGGAGGCGGAGGAGGATCGCGTTGAAGAGGCGCCTGGTCTTCAACGTAACAGTCGCTTGTCGTGCCAATGTGAAATCATCAGCAACGGCGTGATTGAAATTCAAGTCCCTTCTTGGAATCGCAACGCGGTCAAGGAAATCCCTCATTAATACACGCTTGGGTTTCGCCACAATTTCATCAAGAACTTTCACATGGAGCATGTCGCGTCATGGAAAATAAAATGCACTGGCTTGATGTTGTGGAGATCGCTGAAGCGTTGGTGGATGCGCACCCGGAAATCAATCCGCTCACCATTGCGTTTCCAAAACTAAAATCACTGGTGCAAAGTTTGCCAGATTTCCAAGAGCAGCCTGGCCATCCAAGCAACGAAAAAATTCTCGAAGCCATTCAGCAGGCCTGGATCGATGAATTGAATTAAAAGTATTGCTGAATGAGAAGGCGCGGCCGCCATCCGGTAAAAACAAATTTACAGAAGGGGACTAAGCAAGCCGCCCGCGTTGTCAATGAGGCGTTCAAACCAACGTCGCTGCGCCCATTTTTCCGCCAAAATTTCCGTGCTTTGCTCTATGTATTTACTCTGCAAAAATCGAAGTTGGCCCGCAAAATCAGCGTTGTACACAATAATGCCAGCCTCAAAATTCAATTCAAAACTTCGCCTGTCCAAATTGGCGCTGGTCACAATAGCCGTGGAGCGATCCACCACGATGGTCTTGGCATGCAACAAGCCTTTTTGAAATTCATGAATGCGCACTCCGCACTCCAGCAAATTTCGGAACAGGCTGCGGCTTGCCAAGCGAACCCACATGCTGTCATTGCGCGCTGGCACCATCAAGTGCACACGAACACCGCGCCGCGCCGCCACGGCCAAGGCTGAAAGAGTGGCGTAGTCGGGAACAAAGTAGGGGGTGGTCAGCACAATTTCCTCATTCGCAATTTGCACTGCTGACTGAATGAGCTGCGTCACGGCGTCATTTTGAAAGTTGGGGCCTGTGGCGAATGATTGCGCGATCACGCCATCGCTTTCGTACGCGGGCTCGATTTTTAAAAGCGCGTCTATGTCCTCTTGCGATTCCATGTACCAATCTTCTATAAAAATCATCTGCAGTTCCTTGACCAGTGGACCCGCTATGCGAACGGTGCAATCCACCCACGGCGCAAATTTGGCCTTGGGCGCGAATCCAGCCTCCGCAATGTTCTGACTTCCAGTCCAACCCACCGCGCCGTCCACCACAAGGAATTTTCTGTGATTGCGCATGTCCAACCTGCTGATAATCAAACGCAACATGTTGACGCGCAAGGCTTCGCACACGTTCACGCCGCCTTGCTGGAGTTCTTTTCGCAGCGCGCTCTTCAGAAAATCCTTGCTGCCCACTCCATCAACGAGAAGTCGGCACGAAACGCCACGACTGGCCGCGCGTATCAGCGCCTGCGCCACTTGTTGACCAGCTTTGTCGGCTAAGTAAATGTAGGTCAGCAAATGCACATGCAAGTTCGCTTGATCAATGTCGTCGCACATGCGGTTAATGACTTCCTGCGAATCCCCGCTCAGCCAAAGCTTATTGCCCGCCAGCGGAACGCAATGGCTTGCCAATTGGGCCACAGTGGCAATTTGATGTTGTGCTGGCTCCAGTTGAAAGTGGCGGGTGCGCGAATCGTGATGCACATGGTTGGCGGGACAATCAACCTCCGCAATTATTTTTGCGTGGCGACGAATTCGAAACGCGCCGAATCGTGTTTCACCAACTAGCAGGTAGGCGATCGCTCCAACAATTGGAACCGCAAGCACAACCACCATCCACGCCATGGCCACTTGCGGGCGATTGCCTTTGCGCAGTAGGACTAATGCGGCCATGAAAATTTGCAATGCGAACTCTCCAACGACAAACATTGGATCGACGATGGCAATGTTCAAGTTGGTTTTTTAACCTTCAATTTTGACGATCAGAAATCGACGCTCGCCCTTGGGCAAGTCAACGCGAACTGTTTCACCAACGCGCGCTTTCATCAAGGCCACGCCAATTGGGCTTGATCCTGTGACTTCAATGTAGTCATCGCTTGAATCTTCTGTCAGTTGTCCGACAAGTCGAAACTTTTCATCGCGATTGGTCTTCACGTCGCGCAGAACCACAACGGCTCCCAGAAAAACCATATCAAGCGGCACATCAATTTCACCGGCAACTTGAACACGCGACAATTTGGCTTCAAGATCGCGAACCTTGGCCTCGTTCATGGCTTGGTCTTCGCGCGCCGCGTGGTAATCCGCGTTCTCCTTCAGGTCGCCTTGGGCGCGAGCCTCCGCAATTCGTCCAGCGATCACTGGACGAAATTTCAAGCAATCTGAAAGTTGTGCTTCGAGCCGCGCTTTGTCGGTTTGGGAGATCATTTCCATGGTGGTGCCTTTGGCTATTCGGACAAATGGTCCGTATGAAATGAGAATACAAACTTAGCCATGATTTAGCCATGATTGAGCGAGGCATTTTTCACGGGTTTGGTGGCGGTTGCTCCAAGCAGAAGCACCACCAACCAAGCCGCCGCGGCCGCAATGCATACGCCGTAGGTGGAATTCCATGACAGCGCGTCGGGATTCAGGCCGCCGCCAAGCGTGTCGCGCAAGACCCCCAAGATCGGCCCATCAAGCCAGAGCGGCGGTGTTTGCCAATTCATGCGCAGGCAAACAAAATATGCGATCGGTCCCATTAATGAGATCATCAGAATCAAGATCATGGCGGCCACGCGCTCAAACGCCATGCGACTTCCGGTGGTCAGCGCAAGAATGGCCGCGATCAGAAGACCCCATGCAAAAATAAATAGATCGATCAATCCCATGCGGCTTGTCGACCAATTTGTAGCCAAACGCAGCGGCCAAAGCACCACATGCACCAGCACGGATATGGTCAAAAAATCAATCATCACTTGTCGAATTGGCGCTTGCGTTGGTCGTTCACTCAGGCGCAGCATGGGCCACGCAACGCACAATCCAATGGACATGGCCGACATGAACAAGCGAACTCCTGGAAGGTAGCTGGCGATGGAAGGTTGAATGGGCGGGCGAATGCCAATGCATAAACACCATGCGCCAAAAATCCAGCAGGTGGTGATGAAGACAAGTCCGCGTGGCAGAATCATGGCTTCAGATTAGTGCAATTATCCAAGAGTGTGGTGTTGGTACGCGTGCGTAACAGAGTGAATCAGCGCATGCCGACATAGTCGGAAAGCAAATTCAATTCGTCGTCGCAGCCCGCATCAATCCGTCCATAGTGGTCGAAGAGCCACTGCAGGTATTCAATTTTCTGGCGCGCGGGAACTTCGGCTGCGCTTTCACTTCCAGGACTGCGTCCCCATTTAATTGTGCAGCCACGGTTAGTCTTCATGCGAAGGCATCCGTCATCTTTGGTGTGCTCCAAATCAATGCACGCAATTTGTCCGCGCCATGCGTGATCATCAATCATGCGGGCCAATGCAACGGCGCCACGCATGTCTTTACCAGCCCAATCAGCGCCAAATGTCGCGGGTCCAGCGAAGGAGGCATTTTCAATGCGAATCATGCTGCTTGGCGCAGTCCCTGCGCGATAGCAGCGGGGAAGTAATTTTCCGTCAACGTCGATCAAGTGGTCGTAGCCAGCCTCGCGAACAACCGCAAAGGGCGTGGTCCAAATTCCATCCACATACACCTCGTTCATGCCACTACGTTTCACTTGTTTAATTTCACTGAACCAACCGGTGTTCATCAACGCGCGGCGTGACTCGGTCAGTCCATCTCGGTCCATTGGTGAGCCATTCAATTTGTCTGCAACCACATCCGCCAACGGAGTGAGGTCGGCTTCGCTCATCCATGCGGGACGCGATGAGAACACCACTTGAAATGGCAAGTCACTCTTTCGTGACGCAGCCTCGCGCGTGAGAATTGGAACGCCCATTCCCAAGGCCAACGCCATCAGCGCGAATGAGGCTGTCCAACCAACTGCCACGATTACAGGTTTGGATTTCAACCAATGCAGGTTCAGCGAAAATTTAAAACCAGAAGCGGTGGAGGCGCGCTTGGGTGACGATCGTTTACGGGAAGCCATTACTCTTCTCAATCGGTCAGACTTGCCTAGGAAGTAAAGAAATCAGGTCCATGAAATTGGGTCCCAAATCTGGGCAACGGGCTTGTTCGACACTGAGGCCTTCAAATCAATTTCGCTGGGATCGATCAAAGTCACCAAGAGCCGCTTAGACTTGCAATTTCGCGGCGCGATTCAGGGCGCCTCGAGCCAGGTCAAGCACCAACTGTTCCATTGGAATTCCTGCATGTTTGGCGGCTTTTGGCACCAATGA
>CAIUGT010000063.1 GCA_903898755.1 uncultured bacterium
CTGTTGAGACCACCAACATGCTCACAACCGATGTGCTGACTATTCAGTTCAAGGGCAACGTCACCATGAAAGTCAATGGCACAAGCGCGGGCGGTGGAACTACATCGCAGCCGTTCTTTGATCAGACATTTACCTACGGGTACGTGCCGGCTCCAGGCGCATTTGCGCTGCTGGGTCTTGCGGGCTTGATGGGTCGACGTCGACGCTGAGTGGAAGCCGTGCTTTCTTGAAGGACGCACTTTTATAATTACGTTAGAAAACTTCAGGCCTGTGGTGTTGGAAGATTGTCTTTGAATTTCTTTTTTCACGACATCATTATTGGGATTTATAAAATTTTATAAATCCTAATAATGAGCATTCCGTGGAACCAAATACACGCCGCGCCGCGCTTACGGCGTGGCTCGAGCAATAGCCACGTTGGACGCAGCCGCCAGCAATTGCTTTGGTAATTTTTTGTTTGGCTCGCGCTTGTTGGCTTCGCTTAACAAACGAACCGCCTCCGCGCGATCACCATTTTGCATTGCGGCCACGCCAAGAAGCACCCAACCATCGGCGCTATCTGGTCGCGCTTGGGTGAGAACGTGTCCAGCATCATTCATGCGCGCCGTGTCGCCAATGCGCATGGCGGCAAGACCAAGCACGCTGGCATTTCGTCCGTCGCCGTCTGTTTGTGTGCGCAACGTCAACATTAAATCACGCGCATCGCGGGCGCGGTCCATCATGAGCAAGCAGCGCGCGCGCAAGCGAACCAGTTCGGTGGATTTTGCGGAATCTTTCAGCGCCTCATCTTCAAGCGCATCAATGCAGCCCACCCAGTTGCCTTGCTCAAATCGAGTCACGGCAATTTCTTCCACAAGTTGTTGCGCCTTGGCTGGCTCGGTGCGCAAACGTGCGGCGGTTAACCACTTCTCGCGCTCTTTTAAATCACCGCGCTGGCCCGCAAGATCCGCATGAATGCGATCAAGCACGGGGCTGAACTCAAATGTTTTTTTCACGGTAAGCAATGTCTTTTCGGCGTCATTCAATCGACCCGCCGCGATCAATGTTTCACACTCTGCAGCAACATATTGCAACTGCGACGGCGCCAACTCAAACGCCTTGGCGTATTCCGCCGCGGCTTTGTCTAGCTCGTTCCAACGCTGCAACACAATGCCCATGTAGTAGTGAGGATCGGCGGAAGTTGGTGAAAGCGTGGCCGCCTTCATAAAGGCTTCGCGCGCCATGTCGGTGCGTTTCATCTCCAACAGAATTCGTCCACGCATGACTTCGTAATTTCCATCTTTTGGATAGCGCGCAATGGCCTTGTCAATGTGGCCCAGCGCGGCTTCAAATTGGCCGGCGTGAAAACTTTGGTTGGCCTGATCAAACACCACCTGCGCGTTGGCGCGGTCGTATCGATCATGCGCGTCTTCGCGCACCTGCTTTGAATGCGGTGTTGCGCAGGCGCCCAATGCAAGCATGAGTGATGCGGCGATGACAAAGTTTTTCATTATTGTTTCTCCTTCGGTTGCTGTGTTGGTTCGGGTGGAGTCAAGATGTAGCCAACATCAACTCCATAATTTTTTCCGTCATTGACTGGATTCGTTTTGACTGCCGGCGTTGTGGGCGCAACTTTCACAGCTTGCGTTGTTGGCGCGGCGGTATTTGTGGTGATGGTTTTGGCTGGCTCCGCGGCAGGAACCACCGCGGGTGGCGTGGTTGTTTCTGGAGTGGACGTTGCATTTGGTGTTGCGCCAGAAACATCCTTGGGCACGCCCATTGGGAATCCAAGCACGGTTCCCTTTTCACGGATGTAGTCAGGAAGCAAATCAAGCGAGTCCAACTTTGTTTTCCAAGGCGCGGAATTGTTGGCGCGAATGTCCTCACGCAACTGAATCATGCTTGGTGAACTTGGTGACACGCGAATGGCTTGATCGGCGTACAGCGAAGCTTTCTTGGTGTCGCCCGCGCGCCACGCATCCAACGCTTGTGTTTGATAGTTGCCGGCAATTTGCGCGTGTGAGAAAGGCAGCAAGCCAGCGCGCGCGCCGGTTTGCACGGCATCAATCACCTTCAACGCCATGTCGCCATCCATTGAACTCTTGGGGTCTTCCACAATAGTTGGCGTGACAAGAAAGATAACTTCTTGACGAAGCGTGGCGTCTTTCTGACCGCTCAGCGCGCCAGGAACCAAGTCGCCAAACAATGGAATCTGACGATTGGTGGTTGAACTGACTTCGCGGAAAAGTCCGCCAAGCACAATGGTTTGCCCACTTTTTACGCGTACGTTTGTTCGCAAATCCTGATTGCTTTGATTTGGAATCTGCGAATCAGTTCCTTGCGACTTCACATTTTCATAGGTGGCCGCGGTGATGGATGGCGCAAGTTCCATGCGCACCATTCCGTCTGGACTAATAAACGCGCGGAAGGTGAGCTTGATGCCCGTGTCAATGTATTGCACTTCTTGCGTGGTGCTGGTTTGCGTTTGAGTGGTGGACAGGTAACCCAACTTCTGGCCAATGTTCACCTGCGCTTTTTGACGGTTCAACACCGTCACGGATGGACGCGCAAGCACCGTGGTGTTCTTCACTTGATCAAGCATCTGCAAAAAGATGGCGACATCATTTGAAATCACACCAAGCTTGAGTGTTGGATCAACTGTTCCTTCGGGATACATGGACGCCGCATTGGCGGTGGCATTGGGGGGTGTAATTTTTCCGCTTTTCAAATCATTGAAGGCGTTCATGGGACCGCCAGTCACGGTGGCAAAATCAATGTTGCCAACCGCGGTAATGTCCAAACCAAACGCGTCATCTTCGCTCACATCCGCAACAAGAATGGTGGCTTCCACGCGAACTTGTTGTGGCTGGACATCCGCCTCCTTCAAAATTCTGGCGGATTTTTCAATCACCTCTGGGTAATCGTTCACAAGCACTCGCGTTGCAAACGCGTAGGTGTCGCTGCCGCCGTCGGTGATGGTTGGCTCGTAGCCTTCCTTCACTTTTCCAAGCGACACCGCGGTGCCGCCTTCGCTTAGAAGTGGCTTCACCAAAGCAAGCGCGTCGTCGGGCGCAAGAAACTGCAGCGTGAACACATGCGCATCACGCTTCAGTTTGGA
Source organism: uncultured bacterium (assembly GCA_903898755.1). Lineage (GTDB taxonomy): Bacteria > Planctomycetota > Phycisphaerae > Phycisphaerales > SM1A02 > SYAC01. Next base: position 3,098 of record CAIUGT010000063.1, read on the forward strand.
TTTATCCATGGCTTCTTTTTCCGCGCGGGCATAAACCATAATGAATGGTCCCTGTCGCTCCCACACAAATCCGTTCACGGTCAGCAGCGCGTCAAGCGCCTGATCAACAGGCACGTCGTACAAACTCACGCTCACCAACGCCTTCACTTTTTCGCTGGCAACAATGTTCAACTTGCTTTTAATGCTGAGCAACTCAAGCAGTTTTGTAATTTCAATTCCCTGCGCGGCAAGCGATACGGTTCCGTGCTCGGTCACGTCAACCACGGGGGGCGCTCCATTGGCGACGGCTTCTAGTTTTTGTTCCATGGCCTGCTGATTGGCTGGCGCTTCATTTGTAATTTCAGTGACCGCAGGTGCTGGCGCGGCGGAACCGCTCCACTGAGGAAGCATGCCGTTTGGTGTGGAAAGTTTTTGAACCGCTTCGGCTTGCGCTGGAGTGATTGTTGCTGGAACAACTGTTGCCGGCGTCGCAGTTGATTGCGCGCCAGATTGCGTTGCGGCGCCAGTGGTTGGCGCAGTTGATTGCCTTGGTGCGCGCGTTGCTGGTGTTAATTCCTGAAATGGCACCTGGTTTGACGTCAGAGCTGGAGTCTGTGTTTGCGCTTGCGCACATACAAACGTGGCGCACACACCCAGCGCCACGCTTAGAAGAATGGATATTGTTGAAGACTTGTGTGTGTGATTCATAATCATTGCACTCCCTTGTTCGACCTCATTTGCCACCGACTTGCGTCAAAGTTGTATGGATTTCACCAATTCAACTTCATTGCGCCCGTGACAGAATCGAATGTAATTGTGCATTTGCTAGTGGAATCTGGTAAAAAAACGGCAATTGATGCTGGTGTCGTTTTTACGCCTCCAAATGGGTCAAATTCAACCTGGCGTTGGGAAGTGTTTGATGAAACAAGCCTTACTCCCTGTGCGGCTTCCGACATTCCGGTTCCCATAACTCGGCTCATGGAGGCGCCGTCACTAGACACCATGGCGACGGTTGGAGTTGAATTTCTGGAAACCATCCAACCCGTTTGATCCTCCCTTAAACGGATGCTTGCTGGATCATCTGGGTTGGTCAATGTTGCGCCGCGTGCCCATTCCACATCTTGGGCAAACATGCGAACAGCGCCCTGAATTTTTTCCTCGGCGCTTGGTCGCAACAGGTCCACGCTCAGCGCGCCAAGTATGGCCATGATGGAAGCCACAATTAATATTTCAACCAGTGTTTGGCCGCGTCGGCAAGGCGTGATTTGCGACATGCATTGAGCCACGCGCTTATGCGAATACAGGATTGGTATGCGGGTTGAATACATCATGGACCCGTCCCCTTGTCGGCGCCCCAACGAATCGGGCGAACAGGAAATATTTCTTCTGGGTCACCGCCGCGATTTGGAGCGCGACCTTCGGTCAATCCAACAATGTCATCAAGCGCATGGTCGTATCGAAAACGACTTGTGCCATCAATAAAGACGCTGTCGGCGGCAATGCGTCCATACATTTCAGAATGCCCATTAAAGCGCACAGTGTTGTTGGGCAAGAACAAACTTCCAACTACGCAGGTGTCCGTCAAGTTCCACACAAACAGCGCGCTCAGCGTGCTTTTAATTGGATAGATGCGCACGTGCCAAGGCTGAAAATAACGCGGCTCATCTGGAGCAATTGTGTCGCACGCTGTCTTTTGAAACGCCAAACCTTTCCAGGCTTTCATGTGCGGATCACCAACGGCCTTCACCGGATCAGGCTCATTCACACATTGGTAATAGCCGCCAATCCAACATTTATTCATGGTCAAGCTGTAGCCGTTGTTGATCTCCAAGTCGGCGTCGGTGGTGAGTTCCACCGTGGTGTTGGTCCAGTTGATTCCGCTTGGAAACCAGTTGAAAATAGACCATTTTGGTGACACCACAATTTTTACCGCGCCCTGAATGCGAATGGTTGCGTTGAGCGCGTTCCAACTTCCATAAATTTCATACGTGCCCGCGGTCAGCAATAGCGTGCAATTATTCGTGGTGAGATTGGTGCCGGTTGATCCCGTTGGTGTGCCCACGCGAAATGGACCAAGCGTGCGCGTGCCTGTTGTAATGCTGTTGCCACCAACAATGGCGGCTTGCGCTGGCACCGCGGCAACTGGCACGGGCGCCGCAGCCATACGAATGGATTCATCAGCGCTCATGCGAACTGCGGCAACCTTGTCACGACCCGGTCCATTGATTGGAAACGAGCTGCTCCACAAATTTGCTCCACCGTTATATGGGTAATACACCCATGTACTTTTCAGCGTGCGTGCATCATTGACATCAATAGGCAATACCTCCGATTCCAATTGAACATCGCTGTCAATCCACACGCCGCTAAAGTTTGCAACCGCAAAGTCGGCTTGTGTTCCAATGTTCACGCGGCGCTTCTCGCTTGCCAGTGGTGAACGATTCCATCGGCCAATTTGATTGTTTACACCGTAAATCCAAAGCAATTTGTTGGCAAAGATGGCGTACTGCCCCTTCACAACCTCCGGAATGCTCATGTCAGAGACAGAGGTCCATGTTGCGCCATCCAATTTGGCGGTGACAGTAATTTCAACATCGGTCGTTGTGGAAATTGGAACACACAGGGCGGCAGATGCGCCCGATTCGCGTTTCAGAATGTCGATCAGCGAAACAGTAATTGTGCCGCCATCAAGCGCGCAGTTGTTGAGCAGTTTTCCACCGGAATGATTCGTGCGCCAAGACGTTGAGTCGCTGCGCAAAATAGCCTTGGCTAAATCCAGGCCGCTGTCGGCCAGCTCGCGCACACGAATGGAATTCACCGCGTTGCGACTAGAAAGAAACGCGGTTTGTCGACTGGCGGTAAACGCAAGAGTTGTTGTGCCAACCACAAGCAATGCGAAGATGGCCAACAACATGGCCGCGCCCTTGCGTTGTTGTTTGCGTTGCTGATGACGTTGCTGGCGCGTGGCGTTTCCGCGCGCAATGTAAGATGCAACCCAAAATGCGTTGTTGTGGTTTGGGTTGTTTTTCATGGGCAATCCGGGTGGTTTTGGCCGTTCAGCAGTCGTCCGCTCA
>CAIUGT010000064.1 GCA_903898755.1 uncultured bacterium
CTGCATTCACAACACGCGAAAGCTGAAGTGATGTTGGAGCGCGCACCCATCGCAACGGGCGCGGCGTTGCTGCACAACATGAGTTGCCGCCCAAACACGGCGGTCACGCATACGGGCGTGGATCAATGCCATCGCATTTGCATTCTGACTGATTTGCCACGACCGCCAAATTCATTATTCACGGAGTTCTGCGAAACATTTGGCGTGGACATGCCGGAGGATGGCGATGGTTGGAAGGCGTTGACGGACGCCGCGAACTTGCCCTGCCCTGAACTTATGTTGCTGCCGGCGGTGGCCGCGGCGTTGGTGAACGCGCCAGGCAACGTATTCCCCGGCATCAGCGACAACCCACGACTTGCGCTAGCCGTTCTTGCGCGCTGCTCTGGCGGAATTTTTATTCGCGATCGACCGCCTGTGATCACAAGCGATCACATGAAAAACACGATCACTCTTATCGCACCACTTTCATGGAGACCACCATCATGACATTTCAAAATACACAACACCACGCAACGAATATTGACACGCATGACTTGCAAACAATTTTGAACAGCGAAAGTCCGCACGCATTCAATATTGCCGCAAGCCCCGCGCAACAGGAGATAACAGCGCAATATCAAACACAGCCCGTTGCGCCCACCACAAGCATTGCGGATCAATTGCTTGGTTCGTTTCCATCGGGCACGTATTGCTTGCCGGCGCTGTTAAGCCTTGCGGAAATTGTGGAGACCACCAGCGTTGCAACCGCGGCGGTTGAGTGCACATTGCGACCGCGCTTTTTAATTAATCCAGAATGGGTTGCGCAACACGCACAGACTCCTGAAAAACTTGTGATGCTCACCATGCATGAACTGCACCACGTGGTGCTTGGTCACACGCGTTTGTTCGCGCGCGCCACGCCGCTGGACAACTTGGTGTTTGACGCGGTGATTAATTCCATGCTGTGCCAGTTGTTTCCTGAGCGCCCGTACCAAGCGCTTCTGACCGACATTTACAGCGAAAATAAATTTCCAGAATGTTTTTTGCGGCCAACGAATGTGTGGACCAATGGAGTTCGAATAACTGTTCCGCCTGTGCTGCTGCAACCAGAGCACAAACATTTGGCGCCACTGTATGAAAGGTTGTACACGCCGCAAGGCGCAACCTATGAAGAATTGCGCGAGGCGTTTCGCGGAGCAATCAGCGACGAGCAATTTGTGAAAGTGCAATTGCTGGGCGATCACAGCGATGAAAATCCATCCGTGGAGCAAACGCCAAATGGTGCTGCATACTCAGCAGATGGCAAAGCCTCGGGCAAATCGGTTGATGGATTGCGCATTGAATTTGCGGGCGAACCAAACGCGTTGCAAGGTGATGCGGAGGCGGATGAATCAACATGCGAATTAAAGGAACCCAAATGCGCCTCAAGCGCTGGCCGCCTGGAAACTCGCTCGCCGCAATTGCTGCAAGAAGTGCGCAGAATTGTTGAGCAATGGCCGCGGCCAAAAAATCCAATCAAAGGAAGATCGCTTCACGATTTGCTGATGTCAACAACGGTGGGATTGGCGCCACGAAGTAACCGCGGCGCGCTGACGAAACTTTTGCGCACCATGTCTCTGCAATCTGGGCAAGGCCGCGTGCGCAATTTGCGCATGGACAACGTGTGCGTGGAGTCGCCCATTCCGCGCTTGATGCGTCGCTCCGTGGTGCTGAACGCCATCGGCGCGGCGCCACTGTTGCATCAAGAACAACTTGATATGAAACGCGTGGTGCCGCAAGGCGAGCAAGTGCATGTGTACTTGGATGTCTCTGGCAGTGTGAGCGGTTTGGTTGGCGCGCTGTACGGCGCCATCTTGGACAACAAGCAATTTGTTCATCCGGTTGTGCATTTATTTTCCACACGAGTTGTTGATGTCACGCTGCAACAACTGCGCGCGGGCTATTGCGTCACAACGGGCGGCACTTGCATTGAGTGCGTGGCACAGCACATGAAACAACACCGGGTGCGCCGCGCCGTAGTTGTGACGGACGGATTTGTGGGCGCGCCAGGCGTTGTGGCGCGGCGCATTTTGGAAAGTGTTCGAATTGGCGTTGCGTTAACGCCAGACAATTCAACTCGCAGAGACCTTCTTGGCCTAGTTGAACATTGGGCCCAACTGAAAGTGCAATTCCATGACTCATTTTAATAACTCGTTCTCCATTCTTCGCACCGCCGAATTTGTTTTGCCGGGTCATCCAGACAAGTTGGCCGACGCCATCGCTGACGCCATTGTGAAACAGGCGCGGCGCTTGGAACGGCGCGCGCTAGTTGGCGTGGAAGTTGCGCTGCACCGCGACGTGGTGTTTATTGATGGCCGAGTTGCGTGCAATGGCGCGGAAAATATTGACTTCAAGGCGCTTGTAAAAGACGTCTACAAATCTGCGGGATACGGCGGAGTTTTTGCGCCGCTGCCACATCGGCTTAAATTAAAAACGGATTTGTGCCTTGGACCTTTGTGGCCAGGCGAAGCCAAGTTTAGAGAAGTGGCCGACGATCAATCCATTATCACGGGCTACGCGTGCAGCACGCCGGGCACGCATCACCTTCCGGTGGAGCATGCGTTGGTGCGCCACCTTGCGTTTGGTTTGTATCGACTTGGCCGCGCCGCAAAAAATTTGCGACTTGGTCCAGACGGAAAGTTGATTGTGTTTGTGCGCGAATCCGATGATGGCAACAGCTGGACGCTGGAGCGCGTGTCGGTTTCCGCGCAACACGCAGCGGATTGGAACGCGGTTCAGGTGCGGCGCGCAATTCACAAGCGCGTGCTAAGTGACGCGAAAGATTTTGCGGCTTTGGTGCCAGGATTAAGCGTTTCATCGTCGCTTGATTTGTTGGTGAATGAGGCCGGTGATTTTGTGGAGGGCGGTCCGCATGGCGACAACGGTCTATCTGGCAAAAAACTTGTAGTTGATTTTTACGGGCCGCGCGTGCCGATTGGTGGCGGCGCAATGTCTGGAAAAGATTTCTGGAAAGCAGATCGAGCTGGTCCGTTGATCGCGCGCGACTTGGCCGTTGCCGCGGTGCAACGACTGGGCTGCAAAGCTTGCACGGTAACACTGGCGATTTTTCCGGGCGACCGCGAGTTTAAAATTGCAAGCGCGCAGTCGCATGGAGCCACGCACAAAGTTGTAGTTCACAGCGACGCGCAACAGAGTGGCGCGCATTCCCCCGCACCCGCCTCCCCCGCCACGCACACTCAAACAATTTCAAACATTGATCCCGCCAAACTTGCGGGCCTTGTTGATTTACGTCTATGTTCAAAAACAAATTGGCCAAGCGAGGCAGACAACCTGATCGACGTGGCGCGCTGGGGCCACTTTGTTCCCATGAACGCGTGGAACATTGCAAAAAATAGCGCACCGGTGGCAGCGTGCACAGTGTGAATAACAGATGGCCCCCCTCAAATATCCGCGATATGTGCATCATCACACAGACTGTTAGTCGTTTATATATTTTGTACATCCCATAAGATTTAATCATGTCACAAGCAATCCTTCCCCCACAAAAACAAATGACTTGCATGTTGGGTCATCCAGTTGCCGAAAATCCAATCGACCGAATGTTTGATGCCGTGTACGCGCATTACGGATTGCACTGGCAATTTTGGAAATGTGACGTGCAGTCGGAATCCAAAATCGCGGCCGCAATTGCCGGCGTTCGTGATTTGGGATTTGCCGGCGCCTGTATCACCGTGCCTTATAAAGTTGCATCCATACCGCACCTTGATGAAGTGGATAAAGATGTGCAAGCCATTGGCGCAGTGAATTACATGACTATAAAAAATGGTCGACTAACTGGCCACAACAATGATGGCAAGGGCGTGGTGAAAGCCATTGAAAAAATCACGGCGATCAAAGGCAAGCGAGTTGCCATGCTGGGGGCGGGTGGTGCTGGAAGAGCCATGGCGGTTGAACTTGCGTGGGCGGGCGCATCACATATAACCCTGTGCACGCGGCGGGAATCTCAAGGAGTTGAAGTGGCGCAAACCGTCACAAAGGCTTCGGGCGTTCCCGCACAATGGCAGCCATGGGCGGGCAAAATCACTATTCCCAAGGGCACGGAAATTTTAATGAATGCCACGCATCTAGGCGCCGCACCAGAGTTGGAATTGGTTCCAGTTGATTGGCAGAGCGTGAACAAAAAAATGACTGTGGTGGATGTCATTACAAATCCGCGCGTGACTCCGTTTTTAAAAACCGCCCGCGAGATGGGTTGCCCAATTGTGGATGGCGTGGAAATGCTTGTGCAACTTGCAATGCAAATATTCCAGGAATGGACTGGTATCAATCCCGACGAGGCCGTGTTTCAGAAAGCCGTGGCGCGCGC
>CAIUGT010000065.1 GCA_903898755.1 uncultured bacterium
TTGCGAATTAATTGCGCTGCGGCTCAAGCACCAACTGGTCAAACGATTCGAAAGCGCCCGCGCCCCACTGCGGAGTGTTGGTGATGCGACCTGAAAGTGTGGCGGTGTGCGTTGTGAAGCGCGGCGGTTGAAAGGCTTGCACGGCGGCCACTATAAATAGAGAGGCCAGCGCGGCGCGCACGGGCCAGCGAAACAGACGAGTTCGCGGCGCAAGCATGCACGCCGCATCAATACACAACGCCGTCAGCGCGAACAACACTGGAGCAATGGAAACGGCTTGTCGTGCGTAACCGTAGAACGCAATCGTGACGGCAATTTTGTACGCCACAACTAAAAGTAAAATCACGCCGCCGCGGCGCAGGCACGCAAAGAACGCGCCAATAGCAAGCGATGCCAGCACGGCGTAATTCCAAACAGGCGCATCATCACGAATGGGCGTGGCAAGATCAACGGGGCGGCGAACATGCGGTGCGTTGTGCGGCCAATCATTGGCGAACAATCCAAGCGTGGCGCCATCTTGAAAGCGCGCAAGTTTTTCATTGATCAACGTGAGCCAGCGCGAGGGATTTGCGCGAATGTAGTCCACGCCAATTTCATAACCGTGATTCACCAAGCGAGTGTGGCTGGGGCGCGCCAGCGAAAAGATCGCGTTGTTGTCGTGGCTATCACCCAGACCAGCGTTGCTGAAACCACCATCAGCGTTGGGGTGATTGGCCAGCGCAAAATCTAGCGGGCCCTTCAGTGAAATCATGGACCATTCATGAATTGGTTCAGGCGTGTAGTTCCATTCGCGCTCAAAGAACGCGCGCACGTCCGCTTCGTCCACAACAAGCAGGCCGCTTTTTGCATTCAGGCTGCACATGAACGCAAAATTTCCGGCTCGTGCAAAAGCTGGAAGATGGTTGAAGTATTCAATGGCGGCGGGTGTCCATGGCGGCTGCGCAGTGGAGTAGGAAATTGTGGGCGCAACAAGATTGAATGCGTGCGCGGCATTGCGCGAGCGATTGATCCATGGAAAACACAGCGCAAGCGCGGCGGCAAGCACCAATGCGCTGTGCAGTGCCACGCGTGGAAATTGCGACGTGAGCAATGCTGGCGTGACATGATTGTGCGAGTCATATGTAGTTGGCGTGGGTGCTGCAATGTTTGTGTTCGCGCGCAATGCGGCGTAGATGAGCAACATGCCAAGTAGTAGCGCGTGTTCCGCTCGCAATAAAAGTGCGCAGCCATGCAGCGCGCCTAATAGAAGTGACCACACAAAAGTGGGGTGATCAATCCAATGCAACGTGACGCCAATGATGGCCACAATAAGCAACGCATACGGCGCCTCGTTGTTCAGCGATGTCGCCAACACGAATGATCCATACGACAGCGCGAATAATGTTGCGGCGATTATTCCCGCGCGCCGCGAGAACCAGCGCGCTAGAACTAAATATAAAAGTCCGCTGGTGACGGCGCTGATTTCGCACCAGATAATTTTGGCGCTGGTGAATGGCGTGGCGATGATGCCAAGCCAATACAACATCCACGCCACGCCGGGCGTGCGGAATGCAAGGTCGTACTCAAAGGGTTGTCCCAATTTGAGTTTGGTCGCCCACTGCGCCCATACGGTTGCGTCGCCTTCGTACAAAACGGAATGGGGCCACGTAAAATCTGGCGAGTACAGCAGGTACATCAGCCGCAACACAAGCGTGGACGCGGCGAATAGAAGAGCGATGAAAAGATCTTGGCGCGTAATCCTGGCGCGGTGAAGATCGTTGAAGTGCATTTGTAAATCGTAACGCGCAGCAACAAACGTTTGCCGCAATGGTAAAGTTGTTTGGTGGACACATCCGCCAATCTGATTCAAGCTACGGGACTGCGCAAAAGTTTTGGCACGCTTGAGGCCGTGCGCGGAATTGATCTTTGCGTGGCGCGTGGAGAAGTGCTTGGTTTCCTGGGGCCAAACGGCGCGGGCAAATCAACCACCATGCGCATGCTCACTGGATTTTTGCAGCCCGACGCCGGCACCGTGAATATTGCGGGCGTTGATTTGGCCACCGACCCACTTGGTGCCAAGCGCAACTTTGGATATTTGCCCGAAGGCGCGCCGGCGTACAGCGAAATGCGCGTGGAAGATTTTCTGGCGTTCACGGCGCGCGCGCGTGGCTATCGCGGCGCCGAAGTTGCGCGGCGCGTAAATCTTGCCGTGGCGCGCGTGCATTTGGAACCATGCCGCGGTCAGCGTATTGAAACACTTTCCAAGGGCTACAAGCGGCGCACCGGAATTGCGCAGGCGTTGCTGCATGATCCGCCAGTGCTCATTCTTGACGAGCCCACCGACGGCCTTGACCCCAATCAAAAGTTTGAGGTGCGCCAACTTGTGCGCGATCTTGGCAAGGATCGCGCGATTATTTTGTCCACGCACATTCTTGAGGAAGTCGAAGCGGTCTGCACGCGCGCCGTAATCATTAATCGCGGTCGCATGGTGTTTGATGGAACTCCCAAGGAACTTGACGCGCGCGTTCCAGCGGGTGTGGCGCACAATCGCCTTGACCATATTTTCAGAACGCTGACCGCGGTGAACAGCAAGGAGCGTGCATGAAAAGGTATTTGTCGCGCGCAACTTTGCAATTGTCTACTTGCGTTCACGCGCACAAGGAGCGCGCATGAGCAAGGCGCGTGATCGATCAAGCAAGCAAGATGGTGCGCCGCTTATTGCGCATGCGGCTGTTGCGTCTGCGGCGCAAAATAATTTCGGCCCGCCGCCAACACCAAGCGCGTTCGCTCGCACCATGAGCGTGTTTCGCAGGGAATTTGCATCGTATTTCGCCACGCCCGTGGCCGCGGTGTTCATTGTCATGTTCGTAGCCATTGCCGCGCTGCTGTCATTTCAAATGGCGGGCTTGTACACGCGCGGCCAAGCCGATCTGCGCTCATTCTTTCAATGGCAACCGTGGCTAGGAATGTTTTTCATGCCGGCTCTTGGCATGCGCTTGTGGTCCGATGAGCGCCGCAGCGGATCGATTGAACTTTTAATGACGCTGCCGTTGACCACGCGCGACATGGTGCTGGGAAAATTCCTGGCTGCGTGGGCCTTTGCATGCGTGGCGTTGCTGCTGACCACTCCGCTATGGATCACCATTGCGTGGCTGGGCGAACCAGATCACGGCGTGATTTTGGCGGGCTACATTGCAAGCGCAATGTTGTTTGCAACGTTGCTTTCCGTCAGCGTGTGTTTGTCGGCGTGCACGCGCAACTCGGTCGTGGCGTTCGTGCTTTCCGTGGCCGCGTGTTTCCTTTTATTGTTGACCGGCTTCGCCATTGTTCAAGATTTCTTCGCGCAGTGGTCGTCCAAGTGGGTCATTGAATCGTTGGCATCCATGAGCGCCATGACGCACTTCAACGGACTCACTCGCGGCGTGTTCGACGCGCGCGACGTGCTGTATCCAATCTCCGTGGTGTTCGCGTTGTTGTGGGTAAATGTATTGCTGCTTGATTGGCGAGGTTCCAAATGAACAAGAACGCCACGCATGCAAAACAATCTGGGCGATCTGGAAGTCTTGGCGCCATTGCGCTGATTTTGGTGGGCGTGATTGTGCTCAACGCCGTTGCCACATTCGCGCTGGTAGGTTGGCGCTTTGATTTCACCAGCGAAGGTCTTTACAGCTTTTCTCCTGGAACGCGCGCCATTTTGCGCTCGCTGAAGGACCCGGTGAAATTGGATTTGTACGCCTCGCGTGAATCCATCGCCGACATTCCGGAGTTGCGCGCGCATTCTCAGCGCGTGGAGGAATATCTCAGCGAGCTTGCCAGTCTATCTGGTGGCAAGTTGCAGTTGCGCGTGATCAATCCGCAACCATTCAGCGAAGATGAGGACGCCGCGCGCATTGCCGGTCTTGTTGTGCAGCCCGTGAACAACGCTGGCGGCACCGCCATTCTTGGTCTTGTTGTGACAGGCCCTGGTCTGCGCGAAAAAGTAATTCCGGTGTTCATGTCTGATCGCGATTCATTTATTGAATACGAAGTTGCCAAAGCCATTGCCACGGTTGGTCGAACTGTGAAACCCAAAGTTGGTTTGCTGTCGTGCATGCCGTTGCAGCCCGCGCGCATGTTGCAAGATGGTTCCATGGGCGAGCCAAGTCCCGCGCCGTTTGTAGTTGAACAAATGCGCGAGTTATTTGACTTGGTCGAAATTGCCGACAACGCCGCGCAATTGCCAGCGGGCATTGACGCGTTGTTGTTGGTGCAGCCGCGCAAATTGCCGGAGTCCATGTTGCGATCCATTGACGCGTGGGCAGTTGCGGGCAAGCCGCTTGTAGTGTTGGCCGATCCATTTGCGGAAACCGATCAGCACCCGGACTCGCGCGCAATGGGTGCGAAAGTTTCCGCAACCACCTACGACTTTCCGCTGCTGCGCGCGTGGGGCTTGGATATTCCGCGCGACATGACGGTGGGGGATATGAATTTCACAACGCGCATTCAAACGCCCGGTCCCGGCAACACCATGCGCGAATTGAATTACGTTGCGTGGCTTAGCCTCACTCGTGCGGCGCTGAATCAAACTGATCCATTGACCAATCGCTTTGAGGCGATCAACTTTAAAAGCGTTGGCGAAATTCAGAAACTGAAAGATCCGCCCGTTGGCGTTGCGCCAAATATTGAGCCGCTGATTTTCTCAAGCGACAAATCGCAGCTGATTCAATCGCTGAAGCTTGGCTACTTTGGCGACGCGGAACAATTGCTACGCGACTTGAAACCCGACGGCGTGCGCCGCGTGTTTGCCGCGTGGATCACCGGCCCCATTGGAAGTTTGTTCACGCCCGCCATTGGCAACGCCAACATTGTTCTGATCGCCGACGCGGATTTGCTGGCCAACGAAACATGGGTGAGCGTGGACCCGCAAACAGGAATGAAGAAAGCGTTCTCCGACAA
>CAIUGT010000066.1 GCA_903898755.1 uncultured bacterium
CCCATGAAAAACCCTTGAACTGCCGCGTAAATTGGCGCCAAGAAGATGGCCCAACTTGGGCGGCCGAACAAGGCGAACCCAACGCCCAACGAAACCACAAACGACGCCATGCTCACCATGAACAGCGCGCTGGGATTGGTTTTTACGAACGAGTTTCCCAATGCTCCAAACACAACGGCCACTGCCAGGCAAAGCGTGGTTTTATTCACAACTCCGGAAACGGTGACGGTTCCTTGGGAACTACTACTGCTTCGCAAAGCTTCTTCAAGGCGGCCTTCAGCGAGAATTGGATTGGATGATCTTAAAATAGACATGGGTTTCTCCTTGCGGGTGATTCTAGCCACCAAAGACTAGACCCGATGGTGATTCAAACGATTATTTCCAAGAACGGCGTTTGGTTCGGTTGAAAAAAATTTATATTTTTTAAATATAAAGTTCACCCGAACTTGACTCAGGGGCAATTCGAATCCACTCTAGTACATCGGGTGGATGATTGACTTGTGGTGCTTCCACTCTTCTGCGCATTTTTTGAAGGGACTTTGCCTCTTGAAGAATTCTTCGTCTTCCGCATCGCGGACGCCGTCTGAAACCAAGTCCGACAAATCCAAGCCATCCGCGGATTCCGTGGGTGTGCCGACAACAAAAATTCAAGTGGGTCCAGGCGGCGCCACCGATCTGCGCAAGCATTTTGTGCTTGACACGAATGTGTTGCTGCATAATCCAAACGCCCTCTTTAAATTTGAGGAGCACGAGGTTGTGATTCCGCTTCAAGTGATCGAGGAACTTGATCATTTCAAGAAAAACAACGATGAAACTGGGCGAAATGCGCGCAGTGTCATTCGTCGCTTGGACAAGATGCGCTCCATTGGGCGGCTCTTTGAAGGCGTGGTGTGGAACGAGCAGGGTGGGTCCATTCGCATCGAGCGTTGTGATTTGAAAACTCCGTTCGCGCTTGATTTGGATGTCGCCGACAATAAAATACTTGGCGTTGCGCACCGACTGCACGCCACGGGCTTGCGGACAATTTTTATCTCCAAGGACATCAACGCCCGCGTGAAGTGCGACGCGCTGGATATTCCAAGCGAGGACTTTGAGGCCGACCGTGTTGATGCCGACTGGCTCTACGGCGGCTACGCCATGTTGAGTTGCCCCAGCGCCACCATTGACGAGCTCTATCAAGAGCGTCAACTCAGCATCGAGCAACTGGAAGGTTTGATCTTCCGCACCATCGAAGGCGGCGAACTGAAGGCCCACGACTTGGTGGCCAATCAATTTGTTGTTCTGCAAGACGACGCCGATGAAAGCCACACTGGCTTGGGCCGCGTTCTTTCCGACACTGGCCATTTGATTCCAGTGACGGGTCCGCGAAAACCTATTTATGGAATTCTTGCGCGCAACGTGCAGCAAACCATGGCCATGGATTTGTTGCTTGATGATGAAGTGCGCTTGGTCTCATTGATCGGCGCCGCGGGAACAGGAAAAACTCTTCTCGCGATTGCCGCGGGCATGCACAAAGTTTTGCGCGAGGAGCGTTTCGACAAATTGTTGGTGGCTCGACCCATCATGCCCATGGGCCGCGATATTGGCTTTTTGCCCGGGGATAAAGATGAAAAACTCGCGCTGTGGATGCAGCCCGTGTTCGACAATGTCGCCTATTTGCTTTCAACTCGTGGCGGTAGCGGCAATGAAGCCGACAGCAAAACGGCGGAGCAGCGCATGGATCAACTTGTGGCTGGCGGCAAATTGGTCATGGAGCCGCTGACCTACATCCGCGGCCGCAGTATTCCGCATCAGTTCATCATTGTCGACGAGGCGCAAAATCTTTCGCCGCATGAGGTGAAGACCATTGTGAGCCGCGTTGGCGAGGGCACCAAGATTGTGCTTGCTGGCGACATCGGTCAAATTGATAATCCATATCTTGACGCGGCAAGCAACGGCCTTTCGCACTTGATTGAGCGCATGAAGGGTCAACGCATTGCGGGCCATGTCACGCTGAGTCGCACTGAGCGCAGTGAATTGGCAAGCCTGGCCGCGGACATGTTGTGATGCGCAATTGATAGGGACGCAATTTCTTGCCCGTCACTCCAAGTGATCGCGCTAATGTGCGCGATGGGCTTTGCGATTCTTGGTGTGTGATTCAATCACAAGTCGCAGCGCTGTTTCAAGCGATGCGGATGATGTCAAACATTGTGCGTTTGCTCCCACAACTTGCCAGAGATCGTCTATGAGTTGAAATGGTTGGCCACCCACCAAAATGGGAATGTTCTTTCCTGCAGGCGTGGCGCGCACAGCTGCAATCACATTTTGAACCGATCGAATGCGCAGGCTTGTTGTTGCGCTAAGCGCCAACAGATCGGCGGGTCCGCGATACAACTGCGGCGCAATGGTGCTGGCAATTTCATCGGCGGGAGTGTTCGCCCCAAGGCATTCAACACTCCAGCCTTCAATTTCATAAATGGCGGACAAAATTTTAATCCCAAGATCATGCAAATCACCGCCAACACTAGTGGCAACCACCAGATATCCATTGGGCGCCTTACGCGGTGTTTTGGAGCGAAGCACTTCCAAGATCTGTTGTGTCGCATTGGTGCAATAATGTTCATCGGCAATGCTGGCTTCTTGCACATGCCACATGTGTCCAATTTCAACCATCGCTGGCACCAAAATGCCCTCGCAAATTTGGGCAAAGGCAAGGCCGTTTTGAGACAGTTCGGAAATAAGGCGCTCCGCTTCGTTGCGATCCCTGCGTAGCAAGTGCATGAGATACATGCGGGCAAGATCCCTTGAAGTTCCAACTTCTGAAAGTGGACTTGCAACACATTCTTGATTTTGTTGCAGGTGTTCAACCGCATGGTTGATCATTGGCGTTGTCAAATTTGAAATCGGTTTGGGAAACTGTTCAATCAGCACGCTCTTCATGCACTCTAAATTTTTAGAAAGATCGATCGAGTTCAATTCACGGGCAATGAACGCGGTCTTGGACCATAACGCGTTTCCAATAAAGATTTTCTCGCGATCCAAAGCCACGGCCTCGGCCAGATGAGCGATTCGCGCAAGCACTTCCTGATTCCACAAGCGACGGCCGTCCGCGCCGTAACGCATTTCCATGCTGTCGTCCTCACGGTATTGCTGGTCAACAGTCCAGGTCGCAATGGCGCGACTGGATGTTTCAATAATCTGGGCAACTTCAACTCTTGAAGAATTCACTTGGGTTTATTCGCTCATTTCAAATGGCAGATTCACGAGCTGTGTAAAGAGCGTGATGAAATTATATTTTCGCTGTTTGACAGCGGAATGCGCATGTTTATGCGGACTCGCCATCGCTTGCGGCGCGTTCCACCAACGCCGCTTCACCACTGGTAAATTCCGCGTGTCGCAGGCGATATTGCATTGACGTGGTGATGAGCGTGGCGTGGCTCCATGTCAATGGGCTCACAGAAATTTGCGCGCCGGTGTAAGGGTGATACTGCTCGGCCAGCACGCCACTGGACGAGGCGCGCCAATTTGTCCATTCAAGATAGGGGAGTGCTTCATCCAGTTCGGCGATCGTTGTTGCTTTGGCAATCAGCCACTGTGCAAACCACAACGTGCAAATGATCCACGGGTTGCCTGGAACATTTTCAAGGTCCCGATGTTCAACTTGTTGATACGGGTCGCGCTCGTAGCGCGCTATGCCGCCAATTTCGGTGCGCACCCAGAGTCGATCACGGATGGCGCGCATGTGGTCGCACACGCGCGCGTCATTGGCGGGCAACACATCAAAGGCGAACAACGCGTATGCCGACGCATCCAAGGTGAAGTCAAGACGATATGAACCATCGTCGGCGGGGATGGCGGTGCGCGCGAACAAGCGACGCTCTGGATCCCACATATGTTTCAACATGGCAAGCCGCATGCGATCTGCGGCCTCGCTGAAATCGGTGGCGCGATCATGGGCGCCCATGTCTTGTGAAAATTGACTTGCGGCCAGCAAGCCGCCAATCGTTGCGCACACGGTAAACAAATGCACGCCGCGGCGTTCCTCCCACAGGTCCCAACTTGGAAGCGGCAAACCGTGGTGGTCGCGATATGAAATCATCCAATTCGCGGTGTCAACAATAAGCGGGTTGTACAGCGCTTTAATGAACTCCACGTCACGGAACTTCACAAAATGTTGGCGTAAAGCCCACGGAATAAGCGCGGTTTCATCTTGTTGAATGGGTAGCAGCGACGGCTTTTCCGTGAGCCACGGATGCCAACTTGAAGCCACCGTTCCATTTGGGTTGTACTTGTGATGGAAATATCCATCGGGATGGCGCACGCGTTCGCAAAATCTGAAAAATTTTCGACTGAGTTCGCTCTGTCCCGAAAGAACAAGCGACTGCGCAACCAGCGCGCCGTCGCGCGGCCACATGTAGGAATAGGTGTCGCCCGCGAAATGCGTGATGTCGTAATCGTTTGCCGCAATGATGGCGCCGCCATTGTCAATTTGCGTGCGCGCGATCAGCAAGCTGCGCGTCTGCAATTGTTGCAGATGTTTTGGAAGCGGATCAGCTCCAGGAAATTCCTGCTGCGACCACAGGCGCCAATAGGCCTCGGTGCGATCCAGCATGCGCTGCGGAGTTTTGTCACAGACCTTCTTGTTCAGCGCATGCACTTCATCGTAACTTTTTCCAGCCGCGATCCAGTACACGCATGTCTCACTGCCATTTGGAGCGAGCGTAAGTTGGAATCCAACCGCGCTGTCCACGCTGCCCTGCGCAATGCTGTTGCGGCTCAGCATGCCGTCTTCGGCGTCGCGCCAAGTGCCTTCCGCCTCGCCAATTCTTTTGGCGCCCGTGGCGTACGTGGTCACGCCAACACCAGCTGGATGACTTCCGTTGAACAAAAAGTAGAAGTCGTTTTTGTAGTGAATAAGGCCGCCAGTTTGCGGATCGAAGGCAACCGTGTCGCCCACGGGGCTTTCATTGACGCTTAAATCCGCGTGAAAAAACACGCGCACATCGCGCGGACGATTCCAGAGATCCGTGACAATCACTTGGCGGAAATAGACCGGGCTCCAATAGTCAACCGCGTCGTGGCACACCAACTCAAGACCAAGACGTTCGTTGCGCAAGCGCACCTCGGTCAGCAATGTGTTGTGCTTGTAAGAAAAACTGCGCGACCAACCTGGACTATCCATCCACGCAAATTGTCCGTCGGCCCAAACACCAAATCGTTGCAAGTGTCCGCACGTGTGGTTTGGTTGACCGACATGCGGCCAATACAAATCACGGATGCGATAGAGATCATCAAAGGCGACCAACATGTCGCCGTTACCAACTGGAATATTACGAGGCATGTGTTGTCACTGATAAGAACAACACAATTAGCCGTTGAAGCGGCCGAAGATCAGGCTGGTGTTGTGACCGCCAAATCCAAATGAATTGTTAATGGCGAAATCAAGTTTGCGTTCTTGTGGAGTATGCGCCACAAAATTCAAATCCATTCCTTCATCGGGGTTGTCCAAGTTGATAGTGGGGGGCAACACGCCTTTGTGAATGGCCAAGATAGTTGCGACACTTTCAATGCCGCCCGCCGCGCCAAGCGCGTGGCCAGTGACGCCTTTGGTGCTGCTCATAGCCAATTTGTAGGCGTGCGCGCCAAAGAGTTGCTTCACGGCGTTCACTTCGGCGCGATCACCAAGCGGAGTGCTGGTTCCGTGCGCGTTGATGTAGCCAATTTGATCGGGGTTGATTTGGCCATCCTGCAGCGCCCATGTCATGGAGCGTTTGGCGCCGGAACCTTGCTCATCGGGAGCCGCAATATGAAATGCATCGCCACTGGAACCGTATCCAATAATTTCTGCGTAAATCTTCGCGCCGCGTTTTTTTGCGTGCTCTAATTCTTCCAGCACCAAAATGGCGGCGCCGTCGGCTAGAACAAATCCATCTCGATCCTTGTCAAATGGACGGCTCGCTTTTGTCGGCGCATCATTTCGCGTGCTGAGCGCCTTCATGGCGCTAAATGCCGCGACGCACACTGGACCAATTCCACTTTCAGCGCCGCCCGCGAACATGACATCGACATCATTGCGTTGAATGGCTTGGTAAGCGGCGCCGATAGAATGCGAGCCAGAGGCGCAAGCCGTTGCCGTTGCAATGTTGAAGCCACGCAAGTTGTAACGAATGCTGATTTGACCGGCGCACGCATTGACCATGAGTCGCGGAACAATAAATGGACTGACTTTGCGCGGGCCGCTTTCCAAAAGTTTGTACAAGCCAGTTTCAATTGTGTTGATGCCACCAACGCCGCTGCCAACAGCAACGCCGCGGCGATCGGGATCGCCAGTTGTGAAATCAATGCCACAGTCACGTGCGGCCTGAGTTGCCGCGCCCAAACCGTAGATGGCAAAATTGTCCATGCGCCTTGATTCGCGCACATCAATGCCCGCGTGTTTGTCTAAATCAAAGTCGCGAATTTCTCCGCCAAAGCGGGTGGTCCACTCGTCATTTTGCGGGAAATTGGTAATGGGACCAATTCCAGACTTGCCCGCTAAAAGGGAAGCCCAAAATGAGTCGACATCCAAACCGACATCGGTGATTGCGCCGAGTCCAGTGACCACGACGCGGCGAAGCGTGATGGTTCGCATGGGAATTATTTAGGCGAGCGAGACCTTAAGGAGTCTCGCGCGTCACTTGTCCTTACTGCTGGATAAATTCTTGTTGATGAAGTCGACGGCTTGACCCACGGTGTGGATCTTTTCCGCTTGTTCATCTGGAATTTGTGTGTCAAATTCCTCCTCAAGCTCCATGACAAGCTCGACCGTATCAAGACTGTCGGCGTTGAGGTCATTGGTGAAACTGGTGTCGCGGGTGATTTGATCTTTATCAACACCCATTTGTTCGGCGACGATTCCAATTACTTTTGTTTCAATCTCTTGCTCGGTCACGGGCTTCTCCTAAATCAAAAATGGACAGGTCTGAAGGTCGGGATGCTAACGGAAAATACAAATTCATGCACGGACAATATTTCTCATTTACATGGACATGCCACCATCAACGGCAAGGACTTGCCCAGTGATGTAACTCGCTTCTTCGCTGGTGATAAACGCCACCGCGGCGGCGATATCCGCGGGAAGGCCAAAGCGGCGAAGCGGAATGCTTGGCAGAGCCGCCTCTTTGACTTGTGGCGGCAGACTGGCGGTCATGTCGGTTTCAATAAATCCCGGAGCGATCAGATTGGCGGTCAAGCCTTTGGAACCAAGCTCGCGCGCGATTGATTTTGTCATACCAACAAGCGCGGCTTTGGCGGCGGAATAGTTCACTTGCCCAGCATTTCCCATCAAACCGCTGACGCTGCCCACATTCACAATGCGACCCCAACGCCCTCGCATCATGGGGCGCGCGGCGGCGCGGCAGGTGACAAAGGCGCTGCGCAAATTCACCTGAATGACTTCGTCAAAATCTTGATCGCTCATGCGCAGCAGCAATCCGTCGCGGGTAATGCCGGCGTTGTTGACCAAAATATCCAGGCGTCCGTGCTTTTCCGCAACAGTTTCTACAAGCGCCGCAAGGGCCACGCCGTCGGCCACATCACAAGCCATGCCTTCCATGAATTCGCCCTCGGCTTGCACCGCTTTGATCACTTCGTCAAGGTTGGCCTGCGTGCGCGCCACGCCAACAACATGGCGTCCATCCTTTGCAAGGCGCTGCGCAATGGCTCTTCCAATTCCACGGCTTGCGCCTGTGACAATAGCTACTCGCTTTTCGATGATGCAATCTCCTGTTGAATGATTCTGAAATCAAAAACAAGTGTAACCAAGAAAAATAATTTTATTCAGTCGTGGCTTGTTTGAACTGTTCACCAGGCAGCGCGTGAAAAGTAAATCTTTCGCATTCCAATTATTTCGGGCGCTCGACTGGACTGTCGCCAGGCTTTCGTCGACCAGGACCCGCAGGCTTGCTTGGTTCGCTGTCGCCAGAGCCGCTGGAGCTGGACTCGCCCTTGACTGAACGGTCTTGCTGCGGAATTTCAATGACTTCGTCGGGCGCTTTGGCTGAAACCATTTCCTCTTTGTTTATGGCGAGCCATTGTTTAATGCGGGCATCCGTCTTGTTTCCTTGCAGTCTTTCCACAATTTTTTGCGGTGATGGCAGCGCGGTCATGATGGCGGGCTTGCCACCTTCAATCGAAGACATGGTCCACAATTGCGCGGCAAAGTTGTCTCCGACTGTGTAAAAACCAAGCACCGTGAGCGTGTCGGGTTCGCTTCCCGCGGTCCAACCCACATTCACGCGGCTGATGTTTTCCGTGGCGGATTTCCATTGGCCACTTTTATCCATATCGTCCAAAACGACTTGGTCTTGTTCGCTTAATAGAGGCTTCAACTTTTGTGCGTTGCCGCGCACCATGGCGTCAAAGAACACAACCACAGCTTCGACTTGTTTGGGATTGCTTGGAGCCTTGTCTCCATCTTCCACGCGAATTCTTTTATCAATGCCAAGGCGCTTCATGATGTCATTGAGCGACTCCTTTGGCGCCTCTTCCACCGCGGCGACCTGTTGTGTTTCTTTGGCGTCGGCTTGCTCTTTGGGGGCTTCGGTCTTGCCGCACGAAATGATGGTGCAACTCATCGCGGAAAATAAAAGTGCGATGAGAGTTGTTGAAACCAAATTAACTTTTTGCATTTTGAGTTTCCGCAATTGAATCATGGGTGGTGACCTCGGTGGCTTTGTGAATTCGTCGCATCAAACCGCGCAACACGGTTCCTGGAGCAAGTTCATACACCTTGCAAATGCCGTCCAGTTCCTTGGATGTGCGCCACGCGATCATATCGGCGCAACAAGCGTCCCAACGCACAGGCATAACCAGTTGATCAACCAGCAATTTTCGCACGCTTGTCGCGTCATTCATTGCATGCGGTTTGCCCGTGACATTGCTCCAAACTGGGCAATTCAGCGGTTTTATTTCGACATCCTCCAAAGCTCTAGCCATGCCTTGCGCGGCGGGTGCCATGAGAGGGCTGTGAAACGCGCCGGCAACGGTGAGCTTGCTGGCGCGCAGGCCAAGTTTGCTGGCTTCCACGCAAGCGCGTTCGCATGTCTCGGCGTCGCCACTTAAAACAATTTGTCCAGGTGCGTTGAAGTTGGCGGGCACAAGCACTCCGTCTAGCGCCGCGGCCAAGCACACGGCGTTGGCTTTTTCCTCATCGGCGCCAATCAATGCAACCATGCCACCTTTGCTGGCAACGGCGGCTTGTTGCATCAGTCGACCGCGAATCAGAACAAGTCGCAGCGCGTCTTGCCACGAGAACGCGCCGGCCAATGCCAGCGCTGTGTACTCGCCAAGCGAAAGTCCAAGCGTTCCAGAAATTTCAATCTCGCCGTGTCGCTCCACCAGCGCGGCGTGGCAAGCAATGCCACACGCCAAAAGCGCGGGTTGGCTGACATCAGTTTGGTTCAAACGTTCGGCTGGACCTTCAAAGCACAATTGGCTCAGCGTGTGGCCGCCTTCAAAGTGGGCGATGTGATTCGCCTCTTCAAAGATGGCGCGCGCGGCTGGACTAGCGTCGTACCACGACTTGCACATGCCAACGCTTTGCGCGCCTTGACCTGGCGCCAAGAAAATTGCATTGAGACTCATTTGAATACTCCCAGGTGGAAATCCACCACACGAAATTGAAGATAGACATCAGCGACGCGAAGACAGTGATCGTAAATTAGACATTCCAAACATTGCTTGCCCAAGTCACGCCACCGCCAAAAGCAACCAAAATCATGGGCTTTCCTGCTGGAATTTTGCCGGCGCGCCACACTTGATCCAGGCACAAACCAACGCTTCCGGAGCTGGAATTTCCAAATTGATCAATGTTGATCAGGACTTTTTCACGCGGCAATTTCAATTTTTCAATCGCGTTCTCAATAATGCGCGCGTTACTTTGGTGGCACACAATTTGACTGATGTCGTCGGCGGTCAGTCCCGTTTTCTCAAGCGCGTCGGCGATCACCTCGCGGAATTTGGTGACAGCAAATTTAAAAATCTCGCGGCCATCCATGCGCAAATAGCCAAGACGAATTGGATTGTCCTTGTCAGCCTCCGGAACTTCTTGCGCGCGATTTGGAATGTACAAACCAGTCCAGTCGCGGCCATCGGAGCCCAACGTTTGATAAATGCATCCGCGGTTCAAGTCGGGGTCGGGCACAAGAATGGCCGCGCCCGCCGCGTCACCGAATAAAATACTGACGGAGCGATCTTGGTAGTCCACCATGGTGCTCATGGCGTCGGCGCCAATCACGCCAACATTTTTGTATCGACCAGAGCGCACCATTGTTTCCGCAACATTCAGCGCGTAAACAAATCCACTGCAGGCCGCGGTGACATCGAATGCGCCAGCGTTGATGGCGCCAATATCGCCAGCCACTCGGCAAGCCAAACTTGGACAGCGCATTTCCGCCGTGCATGTACCAATGATCAGCAAATCCAAGTCCGAAGCCTTCATGGAGGCGGCATCAAGCGCGCGTCGCAAAGCATCGCGCGCCAGCGTAAAAGTCCCTTCTTTTGATTGATCGCTCACGCGGCGACAACGAATGCCAGTGCGCTGCGTGATCCACTCATCAGTGGTGTCAAGAATGCGCGACAAATCGTCGTTGGTGAGAATTTTTTCCGGAACGGCGGACCCAGTGCCCGCCATCCGGACGCCGCACGCGCCGGAGGGCTGTATCACGCAGAGACCTCTTCGGAAATTCGAAGTCGTCCAAGGTGCTCGCTCATTTGTGAATTAATGCCAGAACCCGCGAACATTTTCATGCGCGTAATGGCGTTCATAATTGTGCGCGCTTGGCTGGATCCATGGCTGATCAGCGCAATGCCGTTCACACCTAGAAGTGGCGCGCCACCAAATTCGTGATAGTCGTGCTTGGCGTACAAGCTTTTCACAACGGGCTCTAGTCGCGCCGCAAGTTCAGGATCAATCGCCAACACTTCGCGCGCGAGCGCTTTGAAGATGCCGCTGGAAAGTCCTTCCGCAAGTTTAATCATGACGTTGCCAACCACTCCATCAGTGATCACAACATCGGCTTCACCATTGAACACGCCGCGGCCTTCGACAAAGCCCGTGAAATTTAAACCCGTGGCGGCGCGCAGCATGTCGCGCGCAAGTCGCATGTCATCGGTGCCTTTGGCTTCTTCGCCACCCACATTCATGATGGCCACGCGTGGATTTTCAATGCCGCAAGCGATCTTGGCGTAAATAGCGCCCATCACTCCGTATTGCGCTAAATGCACTGGTTTTGGCTCGATATTGGCTCCAACATCGACAAGGACAACTGGACCAGCGAAGGTTGGAACGGTCACGGCAATGCCGGGTCGAACCACATTTGGAATGCGACGCATATGCATTTGCGCCGCGCTCACCATGGCGCCGGTGTTACCCGCGCTCACAATGGCGTCAAGTCTATTTTCTGTTTTTGGGCTGGCGTCTTTCGCCATCACAACCATGCTTGCATCGCGCTTGGTACGAATCGCCTCAACAGGGGACTCATCCATGCCAATGATTTCGGTGGTGGCGACAATCTTCAGGCGCTTGTCGGAAATTCCGCGCTCACTGAATGTTTCTTCAATGACGCGTCGATCACCGTATAAAACAAGTTCATCATCAGCCGCAAGCTTTGGAAGCGCAGCGATACAGCCCTTCAGGATCTCGTCGGGCGCATTGTCGCCGCCCATGACGTCCACGCCGAGTCGCATGAATTATTGACCTATCTGACCGGTCTTGAGTTGCAGACCAGGTCGCACATAGCCGCAGCTTGAGCACGCACTGTGTGGACGCTTTGCGGCGCCGCAGTTTGGGCACAAAACGGTGTGAGCCGCCTTGATCGCGTTGTGTGAGCGTCGTCGTCGGGTTCGGCCTGGGGATTGTCTAAATGCTGGTGTCATGGCTTTTTCTCAAAGTGGTGGATCGGCAAAGGTAGTCGAAACCCTTCTTTTGTCAAGCATCAATCCAAATGAAGGGGCTGAAGCGAATTTGAATTGAGCGTACATTTCAGGCGTGCAACGTTTTGATTTGTTCACAGATGGAGCGTGTTCAGGCAACCCCGGCCCCGGCGGCTGGGGCTTTATTTTGCGTGAAATTGGCGGTTCTGGCGAATTGCTTCAGTCTGGAGCGGAGCATGGAACCACCAACAATCGCATGGAATTAACCGCCGTCATTCGTGGATTTGACTCCATTTCTACGCCGTCCCAGGTTCGGGTGATTTCAGACAGCGAATATGTGGTCAAGGGTTTAAAGGAGTGGCTGAGCGCGTGGAAAGTCCGTGGATGGAAGACGGCCGCCAAAAAACCTGTCAAAAATATAGATTTATGGCAGCAACTGGATCAAATCCGAAGCATTCACATGGTCACCCCGGTCTGGATTCGAGGCCATGCCGAACATCCCGAGAATACAAAATGCGATGAAATGGCAGTTGCGGCCATTGTGGCCCTGCGAAATCGGTGAACTTGCGTTACACTTCTCGACCCGGTCTTTCGACCAACAAGTGACTCAATATGCCAACTATTAATCAACTCATCAAAAATCCCCGACGCAATCCGCCAGCCAAAAGCAAGGTGAAAGATCTTGCTCGTTGCCCACAGCGACGTGGCGTGTGCCTTCAAGTGAAGACCGTGACACCAAAGAAGCCAAACTCCGCGCTTCGCAAGGTGGCGCGTATTCGTTTGAGCAACGGAAAAGAAATCACCGCATATATCGGCGGCGAAGGCCACAATTTACAAGAGCATTCAATTGTATTGGTGCGCGGCGGCCGCGTGCGAGATCTTCCTGGTGTTCGTTACCACGTTGTGCGTGGCATTTTGGATTGTCTTGGTGTTGATGGTCGCAAGAAGGGTCGTTCGTTGTACGGCGTGAAGAAGAAGGCCGCTTCGACCAAGAAGAAGTAATTAGAAATTAGAAATGCATTCGCGCTTTTATCGCGCGAATGCATTTCAAGTTTGAGTTTGAAGTTTGGGTTTGAAAATATTTTTCGGCACAATTTCGGCAAGTAATCAAGGAGCCACTCTAAGGGCGCGTTGCCCATGCCTTGGTGAACTGACGTCCCATTTCGGGATGCCGAGCCACAGGAGATCCCCCAATGGGCGGACGTATTACGAATAGCGAAGCGCAACTGCAGCCAGATCCTCGTTACCAAGACAAATTGGTCGCCAAGTTTGTCAATTGCATCATGTATGACGGCAAGAAAGCCACGGCCCAAAAGGTTGTGTATCAAGCCTTCGACACCATTCAAGCGCGTCTTGAAAAGGAAAAGTTGGACACGTTGCCTCGAACGGCGATTGAAGTGTTTCAAAAGGCAATTGAAAATGTGAAGCCAGTTGTCGAAGTGCGTTCAAAGCGCGTCGGTGGCGCCAATTATCAAGTGCCAATGCAACTCAATCGTCGACGCGCGCAAAGTTTAACTTTCCGCTGGATTATTGAAGCAGCCCGCGCTGAAAAGGGTCGACCAATGCACATCAAGTTGGCCAACGAATTGTTCAGCGCTTGCAAGAATGAAGGCAAGGCTGTCGCGACGCGTGAGAACACGCATCGCATGGCGGACGCCAACAAGGCCTTCGCTCACTTTGCTTGGTAATTGGGATTGGTAATTTGTTTTTCAATGTGAATTCATGGCGGCGATCCTTCGGGGTCGCCGCTTTATTTATGGCATTTCATTTTTCGCCAAGGCGTGGGACACTCTGAATATGCCACAACGTCAACGCCATCTGCGACAAATCACTTTACCTTGGTGTGGCGAAGAAGGTCAATCGCGAATTCGCGGCGCGCATGTTTTGGTGGTTGGTTGCGGCGCGCTTGGTTGCGCATCCATTGAGTGGTTGACGCGCGCGGGTGTTGGACAGTTGACGTTGGTGGACCGCGATGTTGTGGAGTGGTCCAACTTGCAGCGTCAGCAACTTTTCAGCGAGCGCGATGCGCAAGCGGGTTCACCCAAAGCGGAGGCGGCGGCGCGGCGTGTGAAAGAGATTGATTCCACAATTCGCGTGCACGCCTGCGTTGAGCATCTGAATGCGGAAAATGCGGCTGATTTGGCGCGCGGCGTGAATGTGATTGTGGATGGCTTGGACAACATCGAGACGCGCTTTGTGTTGAATGATTTGTCTGTTCGCGATGGAATTCCTTATGTGTACGCGGCGGCCGTCGCCATGGAAGGTCGATGCATGGTTGTGTTGCCGCGCGATATTGCTGTTGACGCACAATTGTCTCAAGTGGACATTTCAAATGTGGCCGATGTTGGCGCACGCATTTCTCAAGCGGGCAAAGCAAGCGCCACATCCAGCTCCAGCCACCTCGCGGCGCGCGGCGCGTGTTTGCGTTGCGTGTATCCAGAAATGCCGGCACCTGGAGTGTTGCCGACCTGTGATCTTGCGGGAGTGATGGGGCCAGTGGTGGGAATGGTCGGTGCGTTTGCCGCAAGCCAGGCGTTGCTCTTGCTTGCAGGACGCGCTGATTTGCTTGAACGAAAATTGTGGAGCGTGGATTTGGCCGCGCATCGGCACGCAACGATCGCGGTCTCAGTTGATGCGCATTGCGCGTGTTGCGGAAAAAAAGAATTTTCATTTCTTGAGCCAGTGAATGAAGCGTCGCGCGTGGCGCACTTGTGCGGGCGGGGTGCGATACAGGTTTTGCCCACGCGTCGGGTTAAAGTAGAAGGCGCGATAGTGGATATGGATTTACCTGCGCTGCAAAAACAATTGGTCGACCATGGACAATTCGCAATGCGTGGCGGATCTTTGCATGGACAACTGCGCAATGTTCCAGGCCTTGGCGGCGAACCTGTTGAATTAACTATTTTTGCCGATGGCCGCGCCATTGTTGGCCGTTGCAGCGACGAAACCATTGCGCGCTCCATTTATGATCGCTTCATTGGCGGTTGAAAAATATAAATTCCACTTTGTTTGAGCTAGGAAATCCGTATAGGATTCATTCATGTCAACAGCAACCACCACAAGCGTAGGAATTGGATCAATGATCGCCCCAGGCCTTCTGTACGGCATTAGCTATGCGGAAAAACTTTGCAAGGATATTCCGGCCGACAAGTTTGGCCACTGTCCAATGAAGGATGTGAATCATCCACTGTTCTACATTGCGCATTTGGGTTTGTACGCCGAGCGCATTCTGGAAATGATTGGTCGCAAAGATTTAGCGAACCCGATCGATCCAAAGCAAGATGAATTTTTTAAGAATGGCGCGCCGTGCTTGGAGCAAACTGGTCAATATCCAAACAAGGATGTTGTGTTGAAAAATTTCTTGGAGCGCTACAAGCTTGTAGCCGCCACGTTGCCTGGCGTTTCAGATGAGACTTTCTTGCAAGCCAATCCAATGGGCGGACGCATGAGCGAAATGTTTCCAACAATGGGCTCTGCAGTCATGTTCATGTGCGGTAGCCATATGCAAATGCATCTTGGACAAATCAGCGCGTGGCGCCGAGTCATGGGCATGGGCAGTTGCAATTGATATTTGCCAACTGAACAATCCAAAAGCATTCCATGCACAAATCGCACATTCTTGCCTTTGATCAAGGCACGACCAGTTCGCGCTCAATTGTTTTTGACGAGAATGGCGCATTGCGATCCGTGGCCCAGCAGGAATTTCACCAATCATTTCCAAACACAGGTTGGGTGGAGCACAATGCGCAGGAGATTTGGAACACGCAATTAGAAACGGCGCGTGAGTGCATCAAGCGCGCCAAGATTGGTCCGCGTGATATCGCCGCCATTGGCATAACAAATCAGCGGGAAACAACGGTGATTTGGGAACGCGCCACGGGTCGACCCATTGCGCCGGCGATTGTGTGGCAAGACCGCCGCACAGCAGCGCTCATGGACAAGCTCCGTGCAACAGGCGTCGAGTCGCGTGTTCGTGAAGTGACCGGTTTGTTGCTTGATCCGTATTTCAGCGCGTCCAAAATGGCGTGGATATTGGATCATGTTCCACATGCGCGAGAGCGCGCGGCCAAAGGCGAATTAGCGGCGGGCACGATTGATTCTTGGTTGCTTTGGAAACTCACTGGCGGCCGTGCGCACATGACCGATGTCACCAACGCCAGTCGCACAAGTTTGCTTGATCTCAAAACATTGCAGTGGAGCCAAGAGATGCTTTCCATTTTCAATGTGCCCGTTGAAATTCTTCCCGCGGTTGTTTCTAGTGATAGCGAATTTGGCGTGAGTGATCCTGAACTTTTTGGCAGCGAAATTCCAATTCGCTCCATGATTGGTGATCAACAAGCCGCGCTGTTTGGTCAGTTGTGCTTGGACAAAGGAATGGTGAAAAACACCTATGGAACTGGGTGTTTTATGCTTATGCAAACAGGCACGCAGCCTGCCATGAGTAAGAACAGATTATTGACCACTGTGGCGTGGCGCATGGGGGATCATCCGGCACATTACGCGCTTGAAGGCAGCGTGTTTGTTGGCGGTAGCGCGGTGCAATGGTTGCGCGATGGCCTGGGCATTATTCGAAAAAGCTCCGACGTGAATCAACTTGCGGAATCTGTTCCAGATTCTGGCGGAGTCTTTGTGGTGCCAGCGTTCGCAGGGCTTGGCGCGCCCACATGGGATCCGCGCGCGCGTGGCTGCATACTTGGACTCACTCGCGGCAGCACCGCGGCGCACATTGCGCGCGCAACACTGGAAGGCATCGCGCATCAAGTGGCGGATGTTCTTGAAGCCATGACCAGCGATGCGGGTGCGCCAGTTGGAATTTTGCGCGTGGACGGCGGCGCCAGCGCAAGTGATTTACTGATGCAAACGCAAGCCAATCTTTTAAACGCGGCAGTGGAACGACCGAAGGTGACGGAAACCACAGCGCAAGGCGCCGCGTTCATGGCTGGTATTGCCTGCGGCATGTGGAAAAACATTTCAGAACTTTCCAAGAACAGAACGGTGGACCGAGTGTTCAAGCCAAAAGTTTCAGATGATCAACGAATTTCTCAGCGCGCCAGCTGGAAGCGCGCGCTTGCTCGCTCTGGCGAGTGGGCGCAAGACGAATCCAAAGGAGCCACTTCATGAGCGCGGCGGACATTCAATTGCAACGCGTGGACACATTGCGCAAACTCGGCGCCGATGAATTTGATGTGCTTGTGATTGGCGGCGGCGCAACAGGACTGGGCACGGCGGTTGACGCGGCTAATCGCGGTTACAAAACCGCGCTGGTTGAAGCGCATGACTGGGCCAAGGCAACAAGTAGCCGTAGCACAAAGTTGGTGCACGGCGGCGTGCGCTACTTAGAGCAATTGGATATTGCCTTGGTTATGGAAGCGCTGCACGAACGTGGGTTGCTGCACCAAAATGCCTCGCACTTGGTTCATCCATTGGCGTTTATTGTTCCGCGTTACACCTGGTGGGAAGGTCCGTTTTATGGAACCGGCTTGAAGTTGTACGACGCGCTTGCTGGCAAATTAAATTTGAAAGCAAGCAGCACGCTTTCTGCCGCGCAGACCATAGAGAAAATTCCAAATGTACAGCGCGAAGATTTGCAAGGCGGCATTGAGTACTACGACGGTCAATTTGATGACGCGCGCTTAGCTGTGAACTTACTGCAAACCGCTCAGCAGTTTGGCGCCGTTGCTGCAAACCGCGTTGCGGTTACCAAAATTATTCATGATGGCGCGCGCGCCAGTGGAGCCATGTGTCGCTGCGAAGAAACGCAACAAGATATTTTCATCCGCGCCAAAGTTGTTGTGAACGCCACAGGTATTTTTGCCGACAGCATTCGCCGCATGGATGACCCCAAAGCCACTGCCATGATTGAACCCGCGCAGGGCGTGCATTTGGTGTTGCCGAAATCATTTCTTGCGGGCGATACCGCCATCATGGTGCCACACACCGATGACGGACGCGTGCTGTTTGTTATTCCATGGCATGACCGTGTGATTGTTGGCACCACCGATACCCCCATGAAAGTCTCGGAAATTGAGCCAAAACCAATGGATGAGGAAATTGGTTTCATTCTGCGAAATGCCTCGCGCTATCTGCAGCGCGAGCCAACTCGCGCCGATGTATTGAGCGTGTTCGCGGGTCAACGACCATTGGTGCACGCCGGTGGAACCGATGGTGGAGCCAGCAAAAAAGTAAGCCGCGAACATGTTGTGCAAACAAGCGCCAGCGGAATGATCAGCGTGATGGGCGGCAAGTGGACCACGTACCGCAAGATGGCGGAGGATGCAGTCAACGCCGCCGTGAAATCGGGCGCGCTTGCATCCGCGCCATGTCAAACAGAAAAATTACTTGTACACGGCGCTTCGCACAACGCCAACGCATTCGCGCAACATCCAGAGTGGTTGCGCTGCTACGGCAGTGACGCCGACGCGCTTGTGGCGTTGATGAAGGCGCAGCCAAATCTTGCCGCGCCGTTGCACGCTCGGCTTCCGTACAGCATGGTGGTGGTGGCGTGGGCGGCCCGCATGGAGCAAGCTCGCACGCTTGAAGATGTTCTGTCGCGCCGAACACGTTCACTGTTGCTTGACGCAAAGGCCGCGTTGGAATGTTCCGCCGCAGTGGCGCAATTGCTGTCCGAGGAACTTGGCCACGATCGCGCATGGGCCGCGGAGCAAACCGCGCAATTTGCCCACCTTGCGCGGCATTACTTGTTGACATGAATTCAATCTCAACGGCCGCCCAATGACATTCCAAATTCAAGCCATTGATGTTGGATATTTAGATCTTGCTGGTGCCGCCAATGTATTTCTCATTGAAGGACCGGCGGGATTTGCGTTGGTTGAATCTGGCACGGCCGCAACGTGGCCCGCGCTTGAAACGCAACTTGAGCAACGCGGCGTTCATCCAACTCAAATCATGGATCTGTTGCTCACGCATATTCATTTGGACCACGCGGGCGCGGCCGGACATTTCGCCGCGGGTGACTCTCGAGTGTGGGTTCATTCATTTGGGGTGCCGCATTTAATTGATCCGACAAAGTTGCTTGCAAGCAGTCGCCGCGTGCACGGTGAAATGTATGAGCGCTTCTACGGCGATCTTTGGCCAATACCAGAATTGCAAGCATTGGCGGTGTCCGACGGACAAATTGTTTCCGCTGCCGGTCTTGCATTTCGCGCCATTGAAACTCCCGGACATGCGCGCCATCACCATGCGTGGTTGCTTGAGCACGCGGATGAACGCCACGTGTTTGTGGGCGACGCGCTTGGTATCGCTGTACCCAACAGCGATTTCATTTCCATTCCAACTCCGCCACCGGAGTTCGATCCGCTTGCGTGGAAGCACAGTCTGCAGCGCCTGCGCGACGCCGCGCCAACGCATCTCTGGCTGACGCACGGCGGGCTTCAATCCAGCAATGCCGCCGCCGCGCGTCAATTCATTGATCGTGTCCAAGCGCGCCTTGAAGAAGAGTCCGCGTTGCTACAAAAATTAGCCACCGTCATTATTGCAAGCGGCGCGCGTGAAAGTGATGCATATCAAGTCGCCCTTTCGCAGGCGATTCATGAATATAAAAATTGGCTTCATCCCAAAGCGGTTGCCGCGGGCGTTTCAGCTCAGAACAATGCGAAATTTTTGGGGGACTATTTTGTGCGAATGAACTTGCAGGGCGCTCTTCGCTTTTACTCAACGAATGCCTAAGCCCACAACTTCGCCAACGGCAAGTCTGCCAAGAACTTGATTGCTCTTGATTTGTGGAATACTTATTGAGCCGTTCGCATACGTTTTGACTTCCATATACAGCACCACAACTCTGCGATCCCCGCCAGATTCACTCACCACCAAGTCATTGACGCCGTTGCCATCCCAGTCGTACATACCCTGCACATCCCAATGGGCGGTGAACAGGCCAGTGCACACTTGCGAAATCGTATTTCCATTCATCAAGTAAAAACGAACTTGATCGTCTTCTCTACTGCTAGCCACGATATCGGATTGACCATCGGCGTCGAGATCTCCAATCGCTTGAATTTCATAATTGGCCGGTGGTGAACCAACAGCAAGAGTGCGCGATGCAACACCGCGGCCCGGCATGGTGATGCGGCGCAGTTCACCCGTTTGTGGATGTCTAATTAAAACAGAATTAGCAATGAATGGAAATGGAACCGGGCGCCACACGCCACTCGGCATAATTAAATCCGTAGTGCTTGACGCAACAGCGTCTCCCATTGTCACCACGCGCAATGTCGCGGTTGCAGGATTGACAAGCAAAATATCCGCGGCACTTCCATCAGCTTCTATGTCGTAAGCGGCAACAGCGGCGAAGCCAGCGGCGGGGGATGAAACCACCGTTTTTGATTTAATGGTTGCGCCATTGCGTGTCCACAGAACAACTTCATTTGTTGATCGATCTTGCCACAAGAAATCACTTCCGCCATCGCCATTGCTGTCGGCTACTGCGAACAGTCTTAAATTGTCTGGATACGTCGCAAGCGAGAGCGTGCTTGCTTGAATATCTGATTGAAGTGCGTTGTCATAAGCAATTTGCATTCCGTACAAAACCTTGCCCACAGTATTGTCGGCAATCACCGTGTTGGTCACCAATCCAATGTTGTTGTACAAGGGTGGAAGCGAATTGAGTGATCGCACATTTCCACCTTTTCCAAAATCGCCACTTGTTGGATCTTCCGATGGTCCACCTGGTGTGTCACCGCCACTTCCTCCACCTGTGCTTCCACCAGTAGTTCCACCTGTAGTTCCGCCTGTAGTTCCACCCGTGGTTCCACCCGTAGTTCCGCCACTCGTTCCGCCGGTGGTGCCACCAGTGGATCCGTCTGTGCTTCCACCACCAATCATTCCGTTTCCACTGGAAGATGATGGATCGTATTGAAATGGAAACGCGCCGCCGATAGAACCGGTTGGACCATCGGTGGCCAATACCGCAACGGAACCATCTGCGGAAATGCCCAAAGACTTGCCAATATTTTGGTTGGTCAACGCGACCTTGGTCCACAGATCCGAGTCGTCCATGCTCCACGAATTTGCGGAGCCGCGAAACGAAAATGCTGCTCCGGAGTTCATGTTTTCAGTATCACATGATGGCGCCGAAGCGACCAGAATTCCTTGCGACGAATTTGGAAGCGTGGAAAGACCGATGGAGTAACCAAATAAATCATTCGCTACAGGGTTGCGCGCTGTCAGTGTCGCGCCTTCCGACCAAAGAGTTCCATTGCCTCCAGTGTTGTAAAACACAGTGACCGCTCCCGCGCGATTTTCATTGTTGGTGCCGGCGCGGTTCGGTGCTCCAATGGCAACAAAACTTCCAGCGCATGCAACGCTGTAACCAAAATTATCACCAGTCGCCACAAATGAAGGCGTGATTTTTGCGGCTTGGCTCCACACGGGTGTTGACCCCGACAGCGCGCGCGTGAAAATGTACGCCACGCGCCTTCGTGGAACGCCAGCGACAATGGTTCCATCTCGAACAGAGACGCAGGTTCCAAGTTGATCGGATCGAGCGGCATCGCTTGCGGAAAGTTTCGCAACTTGGCTCCATGTTGCGTCGCGACCTTCGAATACATACACGGCTCCGGTGCTCAGCGTTCCATCATTCACTCTTCCCACAGCAATCACGCCGGTGCCTGTCGCGGGCATATCAAGCGAAACATTCCAGCCAAAAAGCGCGGGCTTGGAAGGTTGTGGGTCGCTTGCATTTAAAGTGGACGCAGGTGTCCAACGACCATTTGCACCCAGTGTGAATACAAACACACTTCCCGAATATCCATTGCTGCCCCATGAACCAACCACAAGATGATCTTGTCGCAAGGCAACGGAATTTCCAAACGCTTGATACGTGCTTGGAGTTGGATGAAATACTGTTTGTCGCAAAAACCATTGATCGCCAACGCGTTCAAATAAATGAACGGCGCCAGTTGATCGAAAGCCGACAATCGCAGTGTCGCTTGCTCCAACAGCGAGCCAATTTCCATCTGTAGCGACTGAACAACCAAATTTTTCTTTGGCAAGAGCTGGGAACGCGTTGAGTTTGTCTTTGATGACCCAACCGGCATGAGATACAGAGGCCATGCTTAAAATGCAGGCGATCCATAGCGGCAAGATATTTTTTGTGAGCCATTGCATGTGTTTGTTCTCTCAGTATCCGATCCAAGAGGTCTACATGTGATGGGTAAATGCGAAGATTCCAAAAGATGTCTGGAATTTCAATTTGGAATTCCATTACCAACGATTTCAAAGGTACTTGTAGTTTTTAAATATAGTTATAAGACTTAAAATTATTAAATTCATCGGGAAAGAAGATGATTTTAAATCGTAAAACTTGCAAGATTTATCTTGGCTAATTGTGTGAAAAAAGGGGAATGCAGCCAATATAGAAGTCCAATGAACGTTGCCTTACCCATGAACAAATTCCTATTCGCTATGACTCCAGTTGTTTTTGTATGTGTTGCGCTCGCGCAAAATTCTCCCACTGCAAATCCAAACACAAGCACCAGTTCCGCCGCACAAGCACCCGCCGCAGCAACTTCAACTGCTGCGCCGGCGGATGCGAAAGCTGATCGCCAACAAGGTCAGGGCGGTCAAGGTGGTCAAGGCGGCGGGCGGCAAGGTGGCCGTGGATTTGGAATGGGTGGCGGCATGGGCGGAGGCATGGGCGGCGGTATCGGAAGATCCCTAGGCGCCGTCACTGAAATGCGCGAACAATTTCAGGCCTACATTGTGAAACGCGATGTTCCACTGATTAAAGAGCAACTGAAACTTGATGATGGTCAAACTACGGTCGTTGAAACGTTTGTCACCGATTATGAAACCGCGTTCACACAGGCCAGCGATAAAGCTTCGGCGGCACAACAAGAATTAATGCGCTCCATGTTCCAAAGTTTCATGGGTGGAAATATGCGAGAGCGTTTCCAAAGCTTTGGTGAGAACATGCAAAAGGACATTGAGCAAATTGAAAAAGACTCCGGTACGGAAATGTCACCGGAAGCGCGCTCGCAATATTTCCGGGATCAAATGGAAAAAATGTCGCAGCAAATTGCCGCTGAACGTGAAACCAATGGCGAAGCCGCGCAAACCCGAAAAATTGTTGGAGACATGACGTTGTTGGCCGAGAAGTGGCGCAAGGAACGCGGTGTTTTGGATCGGCAGGTTATGGATGAAATTAAAACTTCGCTCAAGTCTGAGCAAGCCGCAAAGTGGGATTCATTTGAGCGATTCATGCGCCGAGAAAAGTTATTAAGTCGCGGTCGATTAAGCGGCGAGAATGTGAATTTATTTGCGGTGCTTGATGAGGCGGGCTTAACCAAAGAGCAAATTGCATCCACCGCGGCGCTGCTTGATGAATATGAACTTCGCTTGGATGAGGCGTTGAAAAAGCGCAGTGAATTTTTGGGCCAAAATGAAGGCAAGGTGATGACCGCTATTCAAAATAGCGACTCTAAAAGTTTGGAGGATCTTGCATCCAAAGGTGTTGATCTTCGCAACGCTGTGCGCAATGTGAACGAGCAATATCGCACTGCAATTGCTGGCGTACTGCCACCGGAAGAGGCAAAGCGATTCACACAGGCCGCGTTGGCGAGCGGGTTTGCCCGCGTCTATCGACCCACGCGGGCTGAGCGCGCATTTGAAAAAGCGCTTTCGCTTGAAGGCTTGTCTCCTGAAACGCTGACAGCAATCGGTGAAATGCAAATAGCAATGATGGCTGAACTTGTCGGCATGAATGAAAAAATTGCGCAGACCATTCGCAAGGCAGAGCCAGTTCAGTTGAAAGAAGAGGCAGTGCGTTCCGCTGGTTTGCTCAATGGCGGCGCGAGTCGCATGTTTGGTCGAAATGATCCAGATGTCGCTGATGAACTGCTGTCAAAGCGTGGCGACATGACCGACAAATATGTCGAGCGTTTGAAGGCGTTGCTCACAGCCGAGCAAATTGCATTGTTGCCAAAGGGAACCGGCCGTGATGATGGGCGCAACCAAGGACCGTTCGGATCTTGGACAATCGCCAACATGCCTGAAGAAAATCGCGCCATGGCCAAGGCCGCTGACAAAGATGGCAATGGAATTATTGAGGGCGATGAGCGCCGCGAATTGTTCCGCGCAATGAGACCAGCCGACGCTGGCGGAAACGGTGGCGGTCAAGGCGGCGGAAATGCTGGCGGTCAAGGTGGCGGCAATAATGGAGGTCGTCAACGCGGCGGTAATCAAGGCGCAGCGGCTCCTTCAAATAATGGCGGTTAACACTGAAATAAATATTGATATGTAAAAGAGCGGCGCACTTGGTGCGCCGTTTTTTATTGTGCGTATCGACCAGTCTTTGAGTTGTGTCCATGCGAGATGGAATGCATGCGCCTGCTGAAGTCAAAGACCAGGCGCATCTCGCATTTTAAAAAATTTCTGCGCGTATCGCGTTATCGCAATGGCGAATGTTGTCTTGTATGTAGCATCTTTGCATGAGCAATTCATCTAAGCCATCGGTCAATACGAACTCAAATGATTCCCTTGCATTTGGAAACATGAATCCGTCGCGACGCACATTCATTCGCAGCGCCGCCGCATTTGCGGCCTTCCCATTGCTGCCAGCATTTTCCGCGCGCGCATTGCCGCGCTTTCAGCTTGGACCTAATCAACGCCTTCAACTTGCCAAGGTGGCCGTGGGTGGAATGGGCGAGTCCGATCTAGAGGCATTATCCAAGCATCCAAACGTGGACATTGTCGCGCTTTGCGATGTGGATGCGCGCGGGCGTGAAAAATATGCTTCGAAATTTCCAAAGGCGCAGTGGTTCACGGATTGGCGTGAGATGTTTGACAAACTTGGAAATAAATTTGACGCGGTATCCGTGTCCACGCCTGATCACATGCACGCGCCCATTGCCATGAGCGCCATGAACATGGGCAAACACGTGTATTGCCAGAAGCCGTTGGCGCACACGGCGTATGAAAACAGAATGTTGGCGGATTTCGCCAAGAGTCATTCCAAAATTGTCACTCAAATGGGAACGCAACGTTCCGCCATGATTGGTCGTAGGCAGCAACTGGAATTGTTGAACTCTGGCGTCATTGGAAAAATAAAATCCATTCATGCGTGGAGTGATCGGCCAATGGGTTGGTGGCCACAAGGTCAACCAATGCCAACTGGTAATGAAAAGCCACCGGAATGGTTGTCTTGGGATTTGTGGTTGGGCGTTGCGCCCACGCGGCCATATGTTGACAAGGCATACGCGCCGTTCATGTGGCGCGGAACCTACGACTTTGGTTGCGGCGCGTTGGGTGACATGGGTTGCCACATTTTGGATTATCCATTCATGGCCGCGAAACTTGGTTTGCCACTTTCGGTTCGTTGCGATTGCACCGACGCGACCGAGGATGAATTTCCAACAACGGAAACTATTACGCTGAAATATGCGGCCACGGATCGCACCGTTGCTGAAGGCGTGACCGTGATGTGGTACGACAACAAGTTGGTGCCAACCAACGCCGCACTTGGAATTCCTGATGGCGTGGATATTCGTAGCAACGCGGCGGCAGTGATTGGCGAGAAGGGCGTGATGTTGTGCCCGCTTGATCCGGAATATGCAAAGGATTCTGGCAAGGTCACTTTGTCAGATGAGCCGTTGGTTTGGGACAACAACAAGAAGGCCGTGAAGTTGAATTTGCCAAAATTAGAGGCGCGTAATCATTGGTTCCACTGGGTCGATGGATGTTTTGGAAAAACAACGCCAGAGGCGAATTTTCCGTTCGCTGGTTTGTTGTGTGAAAGTCTCAGCGTTGGCGCTGCGGCAAGTCATTTCGCCAATCGTGATTTGCAATACGACCCCACAAATTTCACCTTCACCAACGAGCCCAAGGGCGCGCAATATTTAAAGACCAAGTATCGCGATGGCTGGAGCGTGAAGGGGCTTTCGTAAGTTCGCCGCAGTGTTTTTGATCAATTGAACGTGCGTATTTGCACGCGGGTTGGCGCGCGCTTAACGCTCGCGCACGGACTCGGGCAGCGTTGGCACTAATCCAACAAGCGGACTTTTTTCATCGGTTTGAATTTGAACAAGCACAAGCGGAGTGGGTTGGAAATATCGCAAAAGTCCGCCGCTAAAAGGTGTTCCGCCAGATTGATCCCACATGGAATCAAGAGGAACAACCACGGTTTGACCCGCGAGAAGTTCCGTCATGTGAACCACATAGCGTTGATTGAGCCACAGGTCGAAATCTTTGTAGTTGATCGCGGTTGCGTTGATAATTTCCAGTGCGTCCGTTCGGGGAATCACTTGAATTTGCACCACGCTTCCTTGCGGAAGTTCAAATGGGTAGGGGCGCGTCGCTTTTTCGGGTTCATAGGGAACCAAGGTGCACGAAACCGCCGTGCCCAAAAGAACTGGCATGGTCACAAGCCACTGAAACTTTTTTAGAAAAGTGCGAATCATGACATTGGAAAGCATAGCGGCTGCAATATGCTTGATGGCGTGAGTGTTTCCCTAGAACCAGAAGGCCAGACGCCGCGTGCGCCATTTGAAATTGCCGCCGAAGTGGCGCGTAATTACACAATTGATCCGCGCATTCCCGCAACGGTTCCTGGATTCGACGCGCCATTTTTTCAAGCGGGCCTGGCTGGTTACAGCGATGGCGCCATGCGGCTGATCGCGCGTAGGCACGGCGCGCCGTTTTGCATTACTGAAGCATTGCTTGATCAAACGTTGATCAACGGTGGCAAAGGTCGGCGCAAAGAGGATCCAGATTTAATCGCCAGTGAATGTGGTCTTGGTGAAGTGGAGGACAATGTGGTCGCTGGGTTGGACGACCATCCAATCGCGGGGCAAGTGATGGGCACGCACCCCGACGAGATGGCCCAAGCCGCGTTGATTTTGGTGAAGATGGGCTACGACGTGATCGATGTGAATTTGGCGTGTCCAGTGAAGAAAATTAAGAAGTCCAATCGCGGCGGACATTTTTTGGCGCATCCGCAAAAAGCCGTGGAAGTGTTGAAGGCCGTGCGCGAGGCGGTTCCAAAAAATATTCCGTGCACCGTGAAAATGCGTCGCGCATGGGATGACACGCCGGAGATGGCGCGCAACTTTGAAAGCGTGTTCGACTCCGCCTATGAAATTGGATTCGCATGGGCGGTGGTTCACGCGCGCACTGTGCTTCAGAAATACCAAGGCTTTGCAAAGTGGGAAGTGCTTACGGATCTTGTGGCGCGCCGACCCGATCGAATTGTCATGGGCTCTGGTGATATTTGGACTGCGCAGGATATTTTTCACATGTTGCATGTGTGCGGAGTTCATGCGGTGAGCGTGGCCCGTGGGTGCATTGGAAATCCTTGGATATTCACCCAGGCGCGTGACTTGATGGCGGGAAAACAGCCGCGGCTTCCACAATTGCATGAACAGCGTGACGCGCTTCTGCGACATTGTCTTTTTGCGGAAACTATTCATGGCGAACGCAATGCGGGTCGGCGCATGCGTAAATTTGGAATCAAGTTCGCCGCGCATCACCCAAATGAACAAGAAGTGAAAAACGCCTTCATTCAATGCGTGACCATGGATGACTGGCGGAATGTGATCGAGCAATTTTATGGCGCCGCCTCCGCGCCCATGGGCGATGTTGTTGGCGCCTCTTTCTGATCGCGTTGCAATGGCAGAATTGTGAATACAGAGACCGCGCCTGGTGGCGGCTCTTCTTCTGGATTGCCCAAGCGGCCAACCACAATACGTGAGTTCCATATTCCAACCGTGTGTCCAGCGAGTTGTTGCTCGGCGCTATCGGGCGCGCGAAGTCGTTCGACATTCCAACCGCCATTGTTCAATCGCGTGCCTGCAAAGGCCGTGCCTGCAAGCCAACCCGCAAGCGAGTCCGTGCTTGCGCCAAACACCGCGTGTTGTTTGTGAAGCGCAAGTGAACAACCAAATGAATCGCCTTGCAAAGAATTGGCGGGCATGATGGTTGAAACATGCCGCCAGCCGTCGCTTGTATGTTGAAATTCAAACGCCGCGCCGCGCGCGTCAAAGTCGGTTAGATGAGGACGTGTCAGCCGTGGCGCGCCGACGAGAACGCAATCTTGATTGAGGGCGACGGATGTCCCAAACCAACCGCGGATTCCGAATGGACAGGAAAGCGTGGTGTCCAACGTCCAACCATTGGCACCGCGAGTAAATAGAAATACGCGGCCCGACATTGCACCGTCGGTTCGATCACCCGGCGCGCCAATCAGAATGTGTCCAGCGTCAATCGCAACAGATAGTCCAAACAACGCGCCGGCAATTGGCGGATTTGAAACCAGCGTGGAAACATTATGCCACCCGTGCGCATCACGCTCAAAAACTTCCACCGCGCCCGAATCCATCGCGCCTTGATCTGCTTTGGGCGCGCCAATGACCAAGGTGTTTTCATCCAATGCAACGGACGCGCCAAATTGGTCAGCGTCATTTGCGGTTGAACGCACAAGCGTGGCGTTCAGTTGCCATTCATCATCAACTTGTTCATAGAGAAATGCCGCGCCACTTTGAAACGCCATTGCGCTGTCACGCGGCGCACCCACCAGCAACATGTGGTTGCGCAACGCAACGCAGGCTCCAAATTGCGCGTGCATGTCGCCATTTGGATGGAAAATCCCAGAACTTTGAAGCCACTTTTCGCCAATGCATGTGTACAACTGCACGCCGCCTTGATCGACACCAATATCCCAATCGCGCGCGGGACCAACCGCAATCGTGCGCTCATAAATGGAAACCGCCGCGCCCAATTTCCAGTCGTCGTGGTTCGCCTCTGGCGCAAGAGTGGCTTGCCAGCTCCACAATGGCAAGGAGTGCGCGGCGGATGGTGCCACGGCACAACTGTGTGAGTCTGCAATTTCACAATTCAGAATTTCGAGACACGATTCACGTGAATTTGGAATGTCCGAATGTGGCAGAGGGGCGGAGGCAATGACAGCGGGGACTGGATCGCCATGAACCAGTGGGACCACCGAAATTCCTCCGCCCATGTTGTTGCCAAGCATTGCAAAATCACTCAGACGCATTGGACCGGCGGCGAAAATACACATACACACACAGTTCATGAAAACCCTGAAGCCGTCCATGGCTACCTCCCTGACCGCAAGCGCGGTTGTTTTTTTCAATCCTCCGCGCAGCGTGCGTGGCTCGTCCTTGATGCGTAGGCACCTTACAAGTGCGAATGAGCGTCTTTGAAAAACGGTGCCTTTTTTCTTGCGTTACTATTTAAAAATGCAAACAGAATTCATTTCGTACGCCGATTCGCAAATGGAATACGAGGGCTACGCCGCATTTGATGGCGCCGTGACCACGCCGCGCCCTGGCGTGTTGGTATTTCACGCATGGGCTGGCCAGGATGATTTTGCGCGCGTGCAGGCTGAAAAGTTGGCTGCGCTTGGCTATGTTGGATTTGCGGTTGATATGTATGG
This sequence comes from uncultured bacterium, assembly GCA_903898755.1. Classification (GTDB taxonomy): domain Bacteria; phylum Planctomycetota; class Phycisphaerae; order Phycisphaerales; family SM1A02; genus SYAC01. The sequence continues at coordinate 29,300 of CAIUGT010000066.1, forward strand.
CAAGGGTCGTCGCGGAAATTCCGCGCAGGAAAATAGCGCGCTGATGCAACCCTTCATGAATGACCGCTCAATGTTGTTGGCGCGCGCCAAAGCCGCGTTGAACACGCTGCAACATCACCCGCAAGTTGATCGTCACCGCATTGGTGCGATTGGATTTTGCTTTGGCGGTTTATGCGCCATGGACGTGGCGCGCGCGGGTCTTGAAGGCGTTCGTGGCGTGGTGAGTTTTCACGGATTGCTTGGCGCGCCTACTGGTGTTGTCGCAGGTGCAAAACCTCTTCATACAAAAATTCTGGCGCTGCATGGTTGGAACGATCCGATGGCAAAGTTGGCCGATGTTGCGGGATGGGCGAACGAACTCACGGCATCTGGTTGTGATTGGACGCTAGAAGCGTTTGGCCACCGCGGTCATGCGTTCACAAATCCAGAAGCCGCTGATGCGGCGAACGGCATGCAATTTTGTGAGCTGGCCAACCGCCGCGCCTTTGCGGCCATGGAAGATTTTTTACGCGAGACATTGTCCAGCAAACCCGCCGCAAAAATTGGCGCGTGTCCAACGCCGGCGTGAACTCCGAAAGATCTTTGAGTCGCAAAGCGTCGCGCGCATCACGGTCGCTGACTGCGCCGACCACGCTTGAATCCGCGCTTGTGACCTTTCACATTGGCCACATCATCACGCGTGAATAAATCACGCCGCGAATCACGCCCGCCATCGGCGCGCGGAACATCTTGCATGGAGATTGGCGAAGTGGAGTTTTCTTTTTTACGGCCAAGTTGCGTGATGGCAAGATCCATGGATCGACTCGCCAAATTGATCGCCAATATTTTCACCTTGACCGGATCGCCAAGGCCAATGGTGGCGCCACTGCGCGCGCTGACCAAACGGCCAGTGCGCTCATTGAGCAACCAACGATCGGAGCGATCACGACTTGACGGAAGCGCGTTGAATTTCACCAAGCCATCTGCGAGATACCGATTGATGCTGACCCACACGCCTTGCGTTGCAAGGTTGGTCACCACCGCTTCCAACTCGTCGCTTAAATGATGTTCCTTCAAGAATTGCAACACCAAGAACGCGCGCAAATCTCGCTCGGCGCTTTCGCTGTTCACTTCTGTTTCGGAACAATGTCGACCGGCCTCCGCCAGCGCGACCTCGCCCAAGCAACGCGTGTCGCCTTCGAGTTTGTGAATAAATTCCTTGAACTTTTTTCCGCCAGGCAGGGAGGTTCCATTGGCGGAAAGATCCAGCCACGCTTGCAATGCGCGGTGCACAAGCAAATCTGGATAGCGGCGAATTGGACTTGTGAAATGCGTGTATTGCTCGCTAGCCAACGCGTAATGGCCAATCAGCGCGGGCGAATACGTGGCCTTGGAAAGCGTCTTGAGCACCGCCATGTGGACGGCGCGCGCGGAATCGGTGCCGCGGGTTTTCTCAAGCAGTGTGAGCAAATCCTCGCGCTCCGGTTCATCGGGCAAGCGAAAGCCAACACTGCGCGCGAATGTGCGCAACTCCTCCATGGTCTTAAACGCTGGAGGCGGATGGATGCGGCGAATAAGCGGAATGGAAAGTTCAGCGAAGAGACGCGCAACGGATTCGTTGGCTTCGACCATGAACATTTCAATCAGCGTGTGTGTGAACGCGTTGTCTTCTGGAACAGCGTCAACGACGTGGCCGGCCTCGTCAAACACTAAAACTGAAACTGGAAGATCAAGAACAAGTTGGCCTTGCGCCATGCGGCGCTTCTTTAGAATTTTTGCAAGCTGATCGGCAAGGCGAAGATTGGCCACAAGCGCGTCGGTTGGTTCGGTGATGTTGCGCGCGTACGACTTGGCTTCCTCGGTGCGGCCATCGATGAGATGTTGCGCCTCTAAATAGGTGAGGCGCTTGGAACTTTGAATGACGGTGCTGGCAAAGCGCGACTCAAGCGGCTTGCCGCGCGAATCAAATCGCATGATGGAAGTCTTGCAAAATCGCGGAACGCCTTCTTGCAAGCTGCACACGCCGTTGGAAAGCGTTTCAGGAAGCATTGGCACCACGCGTCGCGGTAAATACGTGCTGTTTCCGCGCGCGGCGGCCTCTTGATCAAGTTCGGATCCTTGCGCGACAAAGTGGCTGACATCGGCGATGTGCACCATGAGTTCAAAGGTGCTGTTGGTGGGGTCGAAACTGACGGAGCAGGCGTCGTCGTAATCGCGCGCGTCCGGTGGATCAACAGTCCACGTCAAAGTTTTTGTCAGATCAAGCCGCTCCGTTTTGTCCCACGGACCTGAACTTTCGCGTTCAAAAGAAATTGCGGCAAGCGCGGCCTCTGAGGAAATTTTTTCACTGAAGCCTTCGCGCAATTGATAGGTGTGCATGACCGCTGCGGTTTCAACCGCGGGCTGACCGGCAATGCCAAGCACTTCAACAATGGCGCCTTCGGCATACACGCCTTCGGATGGAAAGCGCACAAGATCAAGCGTGACTTTGTCGCCGGCCTTGGCATCTTTTGCATGCGGATCGCGCACCATGATGGGCTCGCCGCGGAACGCTTTGCCGTCCGGTTGCACTTGCCAACGCTTGCCTTCTAGCACCAAAGTTCCGGTGAAGCGCGTGCGACCGCGCTCGATGACTTCGATCACGCGTCCTGTCATGCCAGAATCGCTGGCGCCGCCGCGAACAGGTGGAGTCCATCCTCGTTGCTTGCGACTGACCGAACAACGAACTCGATCGCCGCTCATGGCGTCGCCAAGATTTCCCGCGGGCAGAAATAAATCGCCATCGCGCGTGATGCGGTCGGGCCGCACAAAACCGTGGCCTTTCTGCGTGACAAATAGCCGTCCGCAAATTTCATCCTCATGCGTTGGAAGGCGCAGGCGACCCTTGGCGTCAAGCTCAATGCGACCATCGTCGGTCAGCAATGTCACGGCCTTGTGGAAAGCAACGCGCTCGCTGTCGTCAATGCGCAATCGGTGCGCAACCACATCGGCTTCAAGGGCGCGTTCGCCGTCATGGGACAGGTGTTGAATAATTCGGTCAGTAAATCTGCGTGGCATAAATTGAGTCTATCTGTGAAATGGTTTGTGGATGCGAGTCGTGAGAGCGGTCACTTTTTCTTGCGGCGCAAGTTGCCTTGGCCGCGGCCAACGCGCGAAGGGTGCACGGCTTTGGAGACCATGTGTTGTTTGGTTGATGCCGCGGAGCGCGGCGCGTTGCTTGACGAACTTTCGCTTGAAGCGGAGGATGATTTTTCGCCAGATGAAGTGGACTTTGCCGTGGTTGTGGCGTTTGAGTTGGCGCTTGAACCGCCGCCAGAAACGTTGGACGAAGTTGCGCCGCGTATGGTGGATGAATTCAATTCACCGCTTGAATTTGACGTTAATCCAGTTGATTTTCCGTCATTGCTTGCGCCAACCGCGCCGCTTGTTGCGCCTGATTTTGCATCCGACGTCGTTGGTCCAGCCGCTGTCGTTTTTGAATCGCCTGTTCCCGCACTTGCACCCGAGGCTTCTTGCGAAGACTTGCGGTCCGCTTCGGCTGCTTTGGTGTAGCCCTCGCTGCGATAATCGGTTTCATAAAATCCGCTGCCCTTGAAAATGACGGCGGAGCCAATGCCAATTTTACGGCGCACTTTGCGCGCTTTGCAACTTGGACAGACGCGGTCGGGCTTGGACATGATCGACTGGAACTTCTCGTATTCCTTGCCGCAAGCGTCGCAGATGTATTCGTAGGTTGGCATGGTGGTTGTGAAAGACATATCAGCGCGAATTGCGCGCGCTGGCAACGCGCGCAATCACGCGGTTGGTTGAATAGCTACTTTCGCGGGGCGCAGAACGGTATCTCCAATGCGATATCCATTTTGCAATTTCATACTGATGGCGCCGGCGTCAATGCCATCAACGGCTTTTTGCATGACGGCTTCGTGCTTGCCGGGTTCAAACGCGTCGCCAAGGTTGGGTTCAATTTGTTCAACGCCCACGCGCGCCAGTGATTTCCAAAGTTCACTTTGCAACAATTGCAAACCTTCGGCCGCTTGCTCCGCGGTCAATCCTTTTTGCGACAGCGCCAACTCAAATTGATCAAGCACGGGAATCACGCCGCGTGCAACGCCCATGATGCCTTGCGTGCGCGCTCGCGCTTCATTCTCCACGCCGCGGCGCGCAGTGTTCTGCAAGTCGGCAACGGCGCGCAATCTGGAATCTTTCAACTCCGTGATCTCGCGCTCAAGTTTGGCGATCAAGTCCTCAAGCGTGAGCGCGCCCTCGGACATTTCGTCGTTGGTCACGGGGTCGCTTGTGTTGTTGTTTCGTTCGTTGGTCATGTTTCCTTCTTTCCTAAATCAGCCGCCAGTGATTGAATCTTTCAGATCCTTCATTTTGTCCCAAAAGCCGCTCTTTGAAGCGCCTTTTCGTGGCTCGATCTTTTCCGTCTTGGCAAATTCTTCAAGCAATTGTCGCTGGCGATCCGTGAGTTTGTGCGGCACTTGCAAAAGCAATACCGCCACCAAGTCGCCACGTTTTTTGGATCGCAAATTTGGAACGCCGCGGCTTTCAACGCGCACCGTGTCGCCTTGTTGTGAACCGTTTGGAATCTCAATTGAAACTGGTCCGTCAATGGATTTCACTTCCACCACGCCGCCAAGGGCCGCCCGTGAGAAACCAATTGTGAGCGCCATGACCAAGTCGTCGCCGTCGCGCTCGAAATCTTTGTGCTCCTTCACGCGCACCACGGCGTGCAAGTCGCCGCGCACGCCGCTGCCGTCCATGCTCAGTTCACGTCGCGGTGGTTCGCCTTCGCCAGCCACACGAATAACTTGTCCGTCTGCAATTCCAGCGGGCACTTTCACGCGCAATCGTTTGTTGGTTCGCATGCGTCCCGCGCCGCGGCACGCCGTACATTTGTCAATGACAATTTTTCCAGCGCCTTGGCAATTGGGGCATGTTGTGACCATGCGAAACATTCCGCCAAGTCCGGATTGCTGCACTTGTCCGCGGCCTTGGCAAGTTGGGCACGACACCGGCGATGATCCAGGTCGCGCGCCGCTGCCTGAGCACGCGGTGCATACATCTTGGCGCGTGAATTCCACGTCGCGGTCGCAACCATCAAGAACTTCGCTTAATTCAAGCTCAATTTCGGTTTCCAAGTCATAGCCACGCGCCGCGCCGCGTTGACGAGCGCCGCCACCACCACCACCACCCGAGCCGCCAAAAATATCGTTGAACATGGAGAAAATATCCTCCACATGCATGGAGCGAAAATCATGGTGGGGATTTCCGCGCAGACCCGCGTGGCCATGTCGGTCATACAACTGGCGCTTCTCGCTGTCGCACAAAACTTCATAGGCCTCAGCGCACGCTTTGAATTCCGTTTCCGCCGCGGCGTCGCCGGGATTGCGGTCGGGGTGGTACTTCATCGCTTGACGGCGATAGGCGCGCTTGATGTCTTCGGTGGAAGCATCTTTTGCGATTCCCAATAGTTCGTAATAGTCGCGTGGTTGCGCCACTGTGGCTCCGCTGTTGTTAAGAAAGAAAAAGGGACCGAGCCGGTTTTAATTGCCGACTCGGTCCCTGGGTCAAGACCGAATCAAATCCATTTGCATTTTGCAAACTGCATCACGCATGGATTATTAGTGAATGCTGTCCTCAACAGGATCAGCGTCGTCCTTCAAGTCCGTCACCAACACATCGGTGGTGAGCATCAACCCAGCAATGCTTGCCGCATTTTGCAAAGCGGTTCGCGTCACCAGAACGGGATCAATAATTCCCGCCTTCACCAAATCTTGGTACTCGCCAATGCCCGCGTTGTAGCCGTAGCCACCCTTGCCTTCAAGAATGTTCTCAACGGTGACATCACCATCTACGCCCGAATTCTGGGCGATTTGCCAGCAAGGCATGCGCATGGCGCTGATGACAATGTCAAAGCCAAACTTCTCGTCGCCTTCGGCCTTGCCGCGCGCCTTGGTCACGGCATCAATGGCGCGCAGATACGCCACGCCGCCGCCAGGAACATAACCTTCCTTGGCCGCCGCGCGTGTCGCGTGAATGGCGTCATCCACACGATCCTTGGTTTCCTTCAGCGCAATTTCAGTTGAGCCGCCAACATTGATCACCGCCACGCCGCTGGTGAGCTTTGCGTAACGCTCCATCAATTTCTCGCGGTCGTACTCGCTGGTGCTCTTGTCATGCATGGACTTGATTTGCTCAGCGCGCGCGGTGACATCGCTCTTCTTGCCGGCGCCTTGAACAATCACTGTTTCTTCCTTGCTAATCACAACGCGCTTGGCGGTGCCAAGCTCGCTCAGCGCGACATCTTCCAAGTTGCGACCAAGATCTTCGGCGATAAATGTTCCACCGGTCAGCGTGGCGATATCGCCAAGCATGGCCTTGCGGCGATCACCAAAACCAGGAGCCTTCACTGCGCACACTTGCAACACGCCACGCAAGCGATTGACCACAAGAGCGGCGAGCGCCTCGTTCTCAACTTCTTCAGCGATGATGAGCAGGGGCTTGCCGGACTGCGCGATCTTGTTCAAAAGCGGCAGCAAATCAGCCAAATTTGAGATCTTTTTCTCGTGGATCAGAATTTGTGGATTCTCAAGAACGCACTCGGCCTTCTTTGGATCCGTCATGAAGTATGGCGACAGGTAGCCCTTGTCAAAGCTCATACCCTCGACATATTCAAGAGTGGTGTCGGCGGTCTTGCCTTCTTCAACTTCGACAACGCCATCGGCGCCGACTCGGTCAATGGCTTCTGCGATCAACTTGCCAAGGTGCGCGTCATGGTTGGCGCTCACGGTTGCAATTTTCTCAAGATCGGCGCGACCCTTGCACTTCTGCGCCATCTCCATCAGCGCGTTGCTGGCGGCGGTGGCGGCAAGGTTAATTCCGCGTTGCAAAGCGACGGCATTGACCGCGCCTGCGACAAACTTCAAGCCACCATTAAAGATGGCGGCCGCAAGAACCGTGGCGGCGGTGGTGCCATCACCAGCGACGTCGGCGGTTTTCTTTGCCACTTGATGCACAAGTTTGGCGCCCATGTTCTCGAAAGGACATGGCAATTCAACTTCCTTGGCAACGCTGACGCCGTCTTTGGTCACGCTTGGATTGCCGAATGATTTTTGCACGATCACATTGCGGCCAGTTGGGCCCATGGTCACCGCAACCGCGCGCGCGATTTGATCCACGCCACGCTTCAACTCCGCGTGCGCCAAAGCCTTGAATTTCATTTGTTTATTGCTCATTTTTGTTTCCTTTGATTGTGCGATTTAGCCTTCAATGATTCCCAGAAGTTCACTCTCACGAACAATGAGGTGCTTGGTGTTTTTAATTTCAATCTCGGTGCCGGAATATTTTCCGTACACAACGGTGTCACCCTTTTTCACAAGCGGTGTTTGGCGAGTGCCATTGTCGAGCAACTTGCCTGGACCAGTGGCGACCACTTTGCCCTGCATTGGCTTTTCCTTGGCGCTCTCTGGAAGAAAAAGTCCGGATGCGGTTTTGGTTTCAGCGTCGAGTGGTTTAACAAGAATGCGATCTTCGAGAGGACGAATGTTTGACATGGTGTTTTCTCCGTAAAAGTTTTTGAAGGTTGGATGAATGAAAAAATTTAGTGCGCGTGTGAATGATCATGGGCCGCTGGCGCGTCCTTGGCTTTTGGAGCCTCGGTGATGACGCAGTCAGCGCTCAATAGAAGACCAGCCACGCTGGCCGCATTTTGCAAAGCGGAACGATCAACCTTGGCTGGCGTGATCACGCCTTCCTTGATCAAGTCGCCGTAGGTGCGAGTGAGGGCGTTGAAGCCGTGGTTGCCGGTCATGGCCGCAACCTTGGACACAACAACGGTGCCCTTTTCGCCCGCATTTTCAGCGATAACGCGCAGTGGAACAGCAAGCGCTTCGGCGATCACATCAAAGCCAAAGGCCTCGTCGCCTTCAACAGTGGCGCGCGCTTTTTTCACGGCGGCAATGCTGCGCACAAAACTCACGCCACCACCAGCGACCACGCCCTCGGCCACGGCCGCTCGCGTCGCATGAAGCGCGTCTTCAACGCGGCTCTTCTTTTCTTTCAGTTCCGTTTCGCTGCTTGCGCCAATTTTAATTTGCGCAACGCCGCCGGCGAGTTTGGCCAAACGCTCTTGCAACTTCTCACGGTCGTAGTCACTATCAGTCTTGTCCATCTCGCCGCGAATTTGCTCGCAACGATCCTTGATGGCCTTGGTGCTGCCGGCGCCTTCAACAATCGTCGTGTTGTCGGCGTCAACAGTGATCTTCTTGACTTGACCAAGTTGCGCAATGGTGATCTTGTCCAAATCAATTCCAAGATCCTTCATGATGGCTTGACCACCAGTCAGAATGGCGAGATCTTCAAGCATGGCCTTGCGGCGATCGCCGTAACCAGGCGCCTTGACCGCGCACACATTCAACACGCCGCGCATCTTATTAATGACAAGCGTGCTCAGCGCTTCGCCAGAAACATCCTCCGCGATAATCAGCAATGGCTTCTTCACATCCATCACTTTCTCAAGGAAAGGCACGAGTTTTGTGATGGAATCAATTTTGTCTTCGAAAATCAGAACCAGCGCTTTGCTGAATTCAACGGTCATCTCATCGGTGTCGGTGATGAAGTTGGCGCTGAGGTAGCCGCGATCAAATTGCATGCCTTCAACAACATCAACGATGGTTTCAAGACCCTTGCCTTCTTCAACGGTGATCACGCCGTCCTTGCCAACTTTCTCGAAAGCCTTGGCCATCATGGCGCCAACTTCCTCGTCGTTGTTCGCGGAAATACTGGCGACGGCTGCAATGCCACCGTTCACGCTTGCCACTGGCTTGGCCAGCGACTCAATGTTCTTTGTCACAACGGCAACGGCTTTGCGAATGCCGCGCACCAAGGCGTTGGCTTCTGCGCCGCTGGCGATAAACTTCAAGCCGCTGCGGAAAATGGCCTCGGCAAGAACGGTGGCGGTGGTTGTTCCGTCGCCGGCGTCATCGCTGGTCTTGCTTGCGGCTTCCTTCACAAGCTTCGCGCCCATGTTTTCAGCCTTGTTGGAAAGTTCAATTTCTTCGGCAACACTGACGCCGTCCTTGGTCACGGTTGGTCCGCCCCAACTTTTATCCAACACCGCGTTGCGTCCGCGTGGACCAAGCGTGCTCTTGACGGCGGCGGCCAGTTTTTCTACGCCAGCCAGAAGTGATTTGCGGGCTTCAATATCGAAGGAGAGTTGCTTGACGGACATTGGATTTTTTCTCCGTGAGAGTGTTGGAAAGTTGGTGAAAGTGTCTTGATGCTCGAAATCCTCAAAATGAGGGAGCCATTCACTAGATACAAATGGGATGCCAAAGCACTACAGATAGGTCATTGGCGCACAAATGATAGAGAATATGCACTTAAGTCACTACAAAATATGGCTTTAGGTCTTTAATTCGCCCAATTTTCAATCATGTTTGCACTGAAATAAGGCAGAGAAAGCGCATAAATGAATCAGCCAGAAATGTTGAATTGGGTCCATTGCCGCACTTCTTGAAGGCGGTCTGCCAACCTGACAGCACTTGAACAGGTGCCAGTGGTCTCAGACAGACTTGGACGGTGGCAATTTCAAGTTTCACGCAGCCTTACAGCAAGCTTTTCGCAATCCTGAATGGCTTTGCGACCGAGCGCAAGGCAGAGATCACATTTCAAATTTCATCGGCGGCAGCAGCAGGCTTCGAGCGATCCACCAGGCATTGGCCACCAAATACGCCAGTCCAAAAATAAGGACTCCGCTTTCAACCACCACCAAACTGTCGGACAAGAGCGCGACCAAATCCCATCCCAATTTGTGAAGAAGAATGGGTGACGCAAATGCGCCAAGGGCGACCAGCCCCAATGTGTAAATGAGCAAATTTATATTTTGCCGCGCGGCTCCAGCTTCGCGGAACGCTTGCGAGCGGCGGCCGCACACCATCAACAATCTTCGATAGCTGATCAAGACAATCGCGAACGCGGGAAGTTGCAGGGCGGGGGCTGAGTTTTTAAGACACTCCATAATCCATTCTTGCGACTGAAACTGAATTGAGCACACGATGATCGCGATGAGTGTTGCCATCCACAATAACAAGCCACCATTCAGCCATACGCGCCACTTGCGCATTTCCGCGCGCAGAGAAAATTCGCTTGCAAGTAATCCAAAGTATGCAACACCACATGTCATAGTGATTAGAACACATGAAGCCACCCAGCCAAAAAAGCGAATTTGTGCCGCAAATCGGCTGGTTTGGCCCGACATGAAATCAATAAACGCAATCATTGGTCCTGCCGATTGCAAAACCGCCGCAAGCATGCAAGCCAATGGAACAGTAACCAAGAATGCCGCAACACGATGTGGCCGCTGAAGCGCCACCAATGCGCGAATTTGTAAATCTGAATTGCCCGCCAGGGTTGTGGCAACGGCCAACGCGCATTCGGGACACACATCCAAAAGATCAAGCCCATGCAAATCATATTTGCAACCATCGCAGCGAACATGTGAGGCGAGTTTGGGCACGAAGTTGAAAGTTATACTTATTTCAGAATGTGCATTGCCACAAATAAATTTTCACAGAACCGCAAAGCCATTGTGCTACTTTCGGGCGGACTTGATAGTGCGGTCACGCTTGCAGCCTTGCATGCGGACGGATTTCACTGCGCCACGCTGGCCATTGATTACGGCCAGCGCCACCGCGTGGAGTTGGAATTTGCCCAGCGTGTTTCGCGCTCTTTAGGCGCCATTGATCACCGCCAGGTCACAGTTGATTTGCGCACGCTTGGTGGCAGCGCACTCACTGCGGACATTGCGGTCCCAAAAGACCGTGACCTTGCGGGCGCGGATATTCCAGTGACCTATGTTCCAGCGCGCAACACTATTTTCCTTTCCGTGGCGCTGGGTTTCGCCGAATCCATGGGCGCGCGCCACATTGCGTTCGGCGCCAATGCTTTGGATTATTCGGGCTATCCAGATTGTCGGCCGGATTTCATAGAAGCCTTTGAGCGTCTTGCCAATGTGGCCACGCGCGATGGTGTGCAAGCCGCCGCGGCGGGGCAGAAGTGGTTTCAAGTGCACGCGCCGCTTTTACGCATGACCAAGGCGCAAATTGTGTTGCTTGGAAAAAAACTTGGCGTGGACTTTGCGCTGACTACCAGTTGCTACGACCCAGGCGTGAATGCAAAGCCGTGTGGGTTGTGCGATTCATGCCGCTTGCGCGCCAAAGGTTTTTCGGAGGCCGCCGTGATTGATCCACGCGTTGTGTAAGGTTTGTCCACTTGTAGCAGGCGAATAATTGCGCTTGCCAAAAGATCCGCGCTTTTAAATATCCAAATTCTTCACTTCAAGCGCGTGCTTCTCAATGTAGTTGCGACGCTGCTCAACATCTTCGCCCATGAGAATGGAGAAAAGATTGTCGGCGTTGCTGGCCTGATCCCATGTCACCTTCAGCAGCGTGCGCCGCGCTGGATCCATGGTGGTGTCCCACAGTTGAATGGCTTCCATTTCGCCCAGTCCCTTGAAGCGTTTCACCTCAATGCCGCGGCGGCCAACTTCATGCAATTTCTGCAGGATTGAAGGGATATTTGCCACTTCAACCAATTCTGTTTCCTTGGACTTTTCGTTCTGCACAAGCCAGCCATAGCGCGTGGGCAATCGCTCGCCTGTCACGCCTTCTTCTTGCACAAGCGTCCAGTGGTTCATGTCCATGCCGGACTTTTCCAATGACTCAAAGATCTTGTCGATCTCGCGGTTCTCATGCAGTGGTCGCAGCGTGGCCAACTTCGCCAAGTCCTCGCCTTCGGTGCTTGCGCCAACTTCGATCAACTTTAATTTTTGCGTGGCCAATTCCGCCATGGCGTCTGCCTCGCGATGGAACAACGCGTCGTGACCTCGCCACGCAAGAATGAAACTGGGCAAACGATTCTTGCCTTCAGGATCTTTGGCACGCGATTCAAGCAGCCGCGCGAATTGCAGGCCGCGATATTGACTGACCAAACATAATTCTTCCAATCGAGTCAGTTCACGAATGACTCGGCGCAACGCATCGCCATCAATGCGGCTGGTTTCCTTGCCCTTGGCGTCGCGAATAATCAGCGCCGCGTTGCTGCGCATGGCCAAACTCACAAGCACTTCATTCATGCGGTGGTCGTTCAACACATATTCAATGCTCTTGCCGCGCGCCACTTGATACAGCGGCGGCTGCGCGATGTAAATTCTTCCAAGACGCACCAATTCTGGAATTTGCCTGAAGAAAAACGTGAGCAAAAGCGTGCGAATATGGCTTCCGTCCACATCGGCGTCCGTCATGATGATGATGCGTCCGTAGCGAATTTTAGACGCGTCAAAATCCTCGCGAATGCCGCATTGCAGCGCTTGAATCAGCGTGCGAATTTCTTCAAAGCCCAGCACCTTGTCCAAGCGCGCCTTCTCCACATTCAACAACTTGCCACGCAGCGGCAAAATAGCCTGCAACACATGGTCGCGGCCGCCCTTGGCGCTTCCACCGGCGGAGTCACCTTCCACGATAAACAGTTCGGTGCGCTCCACATCATTGCTTGAACAATCGGACAACTTGTGCGGCATGCCGCCAGAATCAAGCGCGCCCTTGCGCTTGATTAAATCACGCGCCTTGCGCGCCGCCTCGCGCGCCTCGGCCGCCAACTTCGCGCGGTTCACAATCACTTTCGCTTCGGCGGGATTTTCTTCAAGCCACGCGCCAAGTTGTTCTGTCACCGCGGCGCTGACAAAAGTTTCCACTTCTGGATTCAGCAGTTTTTCTTTTGTCTGATTGTTGAATGTTGGGTTGGCCAACTTCACGCTTACCACGGCGGTCAAGCCTTCGCGCAAATCTTCGCCCGTTGGAATGAAATCTTTTTCTTTGAACAAGCCCATGCGCCGTCCATAATTATTAATGACGGTGGTCAGCGATTTGCGGAACGCCGTGACGTGCGTGCCGCCGTCGCGGTTCGGAATATTGTTGCCAAAAGCCAGCAAAATCTCGGGTATTCCGTCGGTGTATTGCAGCGCCAATTCGCAGCGCATTCCGGTTTCCGGGTCTTCGCGGCGCACCACCATCACCGAACTCATGGTGGTCTTTGTGGTGTTGATGAACTTCACGTATCCACCAATGCCGGTGTCATCGTGAAATACTTCGTCGCGTTGCTGACCTTGGGCGTCAACACGCTCGTCGATTAAACGAATGTGCACGCCAGGATTCAGGAACGCCAATTCGCGCAAACGATGTTGCAAAAGTTCGTAGCGCAGTGTGGTGTCAGGAAAAATAGTTGGATCTGGTTTAAAAGAAATGCGTGTGCCCGTGCGGCCACCCGTGCGCTTCTCGACAACATGCAGCGGCTCTGCCAATTCGCCGCGCGCAAAAGTAATTTTATACAGCCCCGTCTCTTTGGAAACTTCAACTTCCGTCCACTCGCTCAGCGCATTCACGCACTTCACACCCACGCCATGCAAGCCGCCAGAAACTTTATACGCGCCGCTGTCAAACTTTCCGCCAGCGTGAACCTCCGTCAAAATCACTTCCACCGCGGGGCGGCCATTGATTGTGGGATTCTCATGCTTCATCGGGTCCACGGGCATGCCGCGGCCGTCATCGCCAACAGTGCAACTGCCGTCCACACTGAGCAGCACCGTGACGTGGCTTGCGTAGCCTGCCATGGCTTCATCAATGGCGTTATCCACGCACTCGTAGACCAAATGATGCAGGCCTTCCAAGCCAGTTCCACCCACGTACATGCCGGGGCGCTTGCGAATGGCATCAAGGCCCTCAAGCACCTGAATGGAATCGGAGTTGTAGGAACCGTCAGAGGCGTCTGTTGTCGCTGGTGTCTTGTCTTGTTTGGTCATACTTGGCACGATGAAAAAGGCTTTCATTTGCACATGAAGCGCGACATGTACGGTGCGAAAAACTTCGCTCGCAACGTCGGCTTTTTTGTGATGTTTTATTCTACGCTAAACGTCACTTCAAGGTGAGAAAATTGGCGGTTTTTCTTGTTCTAGCGCGATGTTTTTAAATCAAAAAAACTTGACAAAAACTTGAGAAAATTTTGAAAAAATCGTCCTGTAAACAGGTTCTTTTTCGGCATCATTTTGCCTAAAATTTCCACTCCACTTCCACGAACGCAAGTTTGTTGCGTAAAGTCTGTTGCCTTTATTTACTTTCGACCGATTGAAAGCAGGCGATTCTTATGAGCGACCACGCCAACAATTCCGCGCCCGCAAATTCCGCTCTTCACGAGCAAGAGTGCGCGCCTGAATCAGCGATTAAAAATCGCCGCGGCTTTCTGTCGCTGGCGTTGCTCTTTGCCGCGGGTTGCGTTTCCAACAACAAGTCCGCGCGAATGCCCGATCCCGTGTGGCCTGATCTGAAGGATTCCACGCCAACCACCACCAAGCCAAAGCCCGCAGTTGTCGCCGTGAAAACGCCTAAATCTAAAGATTTAGCCTTTGTCATTGATCGTGATAGTTGGTGTCCAAGTTCGGGTTGCCCATCTGTTCCACTGCTTAATCCAATGCTTCCGGTGAAATACATCACTGTGCATCACGACGGAATGAGTCCGTTTCTTGCCAAAGATGAGCGCTCAAGCGCTGCACGTGTGGAACTCATTCGCACGGGTCATCGCGGCAAGGGTTGGGGCGACATTGGCTATCACTATGTGGTGGATCGTGGTGGCCGTGTATGGGAAGGTCGCGACATGAAATATCAGGGCGCCCATGTCAAAGAGTGCAACGAGGGCAATTTGGGCATTTGCTGCCTTGGCAATTTTGATGAGCAAAGTCCCAGCGATGAGCAAGTGGCGGCGCTTGAAAAACTTCTGAATGTAGTGATGAACAAATACGGGGTTTCTGTTTCACGCGTGAAGACCCATCAAGAATGGGCCACCGCGCACACTGCGTGTCCTGGTCGCAGTTTGCAGGCGGAAATGCGTCAAATGCGCATGAAGCGCCTTAGCCTGCGTGATGGTGACGCAGCGGCAATGGCTTAAGTTTCTCCCGACGCGTCTCCTCCTGCGGTCTGCAAGCAGAATGCTTCAAATCATCTTGATTTTCGTTGAACAGGACGGACCACCACATTCCGTTGCTTTGGCAGTCCATTGAAGCCCTTTCCAAGCGCTAAGACGTAGGTTTTGGGGGTTCTTGCGGCGATTGCTGTTGAATCTGGCCAGCTGCCTGCCTATTCGCCTTGGCGCGGCGGTCATCGGCGGCCAATTTCTCTTCAAATTTCGGATCGTTCTTTTCCTGCTTTTGCACCAGCGTCCACATTAAAAACGCAAAGGCGCCCATGCTGAGAAAGGTGAAAGCAATGGCGGTGACGGACATGCGAAACAAGGTATCCGATAGCGCGCACTAAAAACAACAACGCCGCCCATTGAAGGCGGCGTTGTCATTAGGTCATATCAGTAAGCGAATATTGTTTAGCGTCGACGACGGGCAACCAAGCCAGCCAAGCCGATCAAAGCCGCTGCACCAGGTGCAGGAATTGCATCAGCGTTGAATTGGAAGTTGTCCATACGGTTATTGCCGGATGCAGCCGTAGCACCCGTAAAGGTGACGCGCATGTAGGCACTTGCCGCATTATTCAAGCCACTCGCAAGTGTAAAGTTTGTAACAGTAAATGAGGCTGCCAGTCCGCCTACGGTTGCTGCATTAAACCAATTGGTTCCATCAGTGCTGTAATCCCATTGCTGGGTTGTGAAACCTGTTGCGGTTCGTTGCACAGCGTAGGAAACAGTCAAATTTGACAAGCCAGACATGCTGAAGGCAAATACCATGGCTTTGCCGTTTGCTGCGTAAGTCGGAGGAGTTCCACTAGCTAAACCACCAACAATCGCAAGCGCTGCTGGAGAAGTTGTTACGATTGACATTCCGCCTGTGGCGTTTAAGGCTGTTCCAGTGAATGCATTGATTTCGGTGTTGGTTGAACCAGTAACTGGCTCAAAGAAATTGCTTGAACCATTGGTTCCGTCCAGATACAAAGAGCCAGTTCCAAAGTTGGCTACAAACACTTTTGGAGTCGCGGGAGCTGCTGCAATAGCAGTTCCGCCATTTGTCGTTGTTTGAAAGTCCCACTGGGCAACCATGCCTGCAGAAACGGTTGACGCTAGCACGCTGCATAAACCAGCTGCAAATAGACTTACTTTGATCATTGTGTAATCCTTGATATTCGTGAAAGGGAAAGGGAAAGGAACTTGAGCAGCGGTTTAAGGGCGCAACTCTGTTCTAACCTGCCCCAGGATTTGATTGAAGCAAATGAATTGTCCAAAAAATATTAGATTTTCAAATTTTACTTTTTGGGGCGCTGATTCAATGCGCATAGAATTTGGTCGTGCGCTGCAAGTGGACACAATTAAATAACCGTCTTTGTGGTGGATCAAGACAACAAAATCGACACAATGTGCTCTTGATAATGGCTTTATAGTTTTTTGCATTGGACCACTATTTTTGTTATCAGACTTTTATTGCGGTCTTGAACAGAGATCGGCATCGCCAAAGCGACGTGATTGAATTTTGTCACAATGTTCATCCTGCCTGAGCGCGATTGATCAATGAAAACAGAGCACTCCACACAGCCTTGGTTTACGTTCTATGCCTCGGCGGCATTGTTTGCATGTGTGCTGTCCATGTTGCTAGTCGCCACAGATCGCGCTCCAAAGACAAATCACCCTGACATGGCGGTGCCAATCTTGATGTACCACCATGTTGGCGATTGGGGCGCGGCCAATGCGGATTGGGCGCCATATGTTGTAAAGCCCCAAGAATTTCAGCGGCAGTTGGACTGGCTGCTGGCGCATCAATTTCACACAATTACATTTCAAGAATTGTTGGCGTATCAGTCCAGCAATGTGCGACCACCGGCGCACAGCGTCATTCTTTCTTTTGACGACGGATGGGCGGAGGATGTTGACATTGCCAAAAAATTTCTCACGCCGCGTGGAATGCGCGGCGTGTTCTTTGTGTACACCGGCGCGGTGGCTGAGCAGGACAATGGCTCTGGCTATGTGTCATGGAATCAAGTGCGGCAATTGGAGGCGGCAGGGCATGAAGTGCAGTCGCACACGGTTTCGCACGCGCCTTTAAACACGTTGGCGCCTTCGCGGTTGGAATTTGAAATGATCAACAGCCGCGACACCATGCAGGCACACGTTGGACATTCGGTTGAAGTGCTTGCGTATCCATTTGGTCGGCATGATGAGCGTGTGATTCAAGCCACGCGTGACGCGGGATATAAGTTGGGAATTGCAGCAGACGACGAGATTGTCTCTGTTGAGCCGCGTAGTGAGTGGGGCAAATTTCAAGTGCGTCGTTTTAAAGTGGCGTATGGCGATGGCATAGATGTTTTCGCGGCGCGCATGGCGGAGCACGCTCAAAAATAAGTCGTGGAAACTTTTGGGCCGGGGTGCGAATGAATTGCGCCAATGCGCTGACGGACATTCATCAAAAATAAATTGCGGAAAAAAGGCAGCGAAAGTTTTTATCGTTGTGGATCCATTTATGTTGCGTCTTCTTGAAAGGAGGCCAATCAATGGTCGCGATCAAAAATGTATGTGAAGGCACGGAGGCACAAATGCACAAGGACGCGCCGCAAGGCAAAGACGCACAGAAGCGTGCGCGCGCGAAAGACGCATGTGGGCGGGTCAAAGTTGAGAAAATTGGCAAGGCGGAAGTGCTTTGTGAATTGAATACAACGCCCGCGTTACAAGGTGAAATTGAAAGCGGTGAAAGTGGCAAGGAAGCCAATCCCTCTTTGCGCCCGCGTCGGCGTGGATTGCGGGCGGAAGTTTCGCAACAGCGCGAGAAAGCCATCGATCAATTGGTGGCCGATGCCGCGGAACGTGGTGATTGCGTTGATCGTTTTTACTGGATGTTGGTCTACGACTTGGAAATGGCGCCCATGACCAGCAACTTGAAGCAACTTACCGATCTGGGTTTGGCGGTGCCGCCGCCCGACGATCTTGATGAGCGCGAATTGCATGAGAAATTGTGGGAGGTGCTGGAATCGCTTGGCGACTTGGGCGTCTTTCTGTTGCATACGGATGGGCTGAGCGACCGTGAATTATATAGCCGATTGTTTTACGAAATCTTGACGGAGCCCGTACGAGATTTGCCGCCAACAGAAGGCGTGAGTGAGTTCATTGATTTACGTGGCGGCGCTGAGCACGCGCGC
>CAIUGT010000067.1 GCA_903898755.1 uncultured bacterium
CATGGCCGCGGAATCCGCAGCCGCATCCACTGCGCGAATGCGCGCCGTGACAATGGATCCGCTTGCCGTGGTGCCGATCAATGGATTGCGATCACGCGACATTCGTGCGCCAAGAAGTTCAGCGAGAAAACTTTCGCCTTGGCCAAACGAATGCACCGCAGCCGTAGCCATGACGGCGCGTGGCAAGTGAGGCGCGACTTCTGATTCAAACATGGGTTCCATTTCCCGCGGAGGTCCAGGCAAGCACCATATCTGCGCGCGACCAATCGTTGCGCACAAACCTGGTGCGGTCCCCAAATGATTTGTCAAGCAACGCGCGCCCTTGGGCCGCAACGCTTGCAACGCGTTGTTGGCGGACATCGGTCGGCCGCGATCAATAAACCAGCGATCCAGTTCGGCAAGCGCCTGTGCGTCAACTTGCAAAGGCTCAACTTCATCCATGGCTCGCCGCAAGGCTTCGCGGGTAAGGTCGTCATCCGTGGGACCAAGGCCGCCCGTGATCACAAGAATGTCGTGGCGCGCGGACAGCTCACGAAACACGGATTCAATGGCGTCTAGGTCATCATGCACGGTGCGAAATTCACGCACCACCACTCCGCGCAATGTGAATTGCGCGGCCAACCATTTGGCATTGGTGTCCTGGGTTTGACCAAGCATCAACTCATCGCCAACCGAAATAATGGCTGCGCTCACGCCGATTTTTGTTTGGCCGCTTGATCCACAATCCACTGGTAATTCTCCTTAAAAAATGGCAAAAACAATTGCCGCAACGTGTCCACGGGCTCGCTTTGCGCGGGCCACAAATGGCTGTCTTTCCATCCGCTTCGAAGCCACCCATCGCGCAGCGTTTTCAATTGATTGATGTCGGCAAGCGGCATTGCGCCATCGGGAGTTCGCACCATTGGAAGCGCGTCGAATTTTTCCAGCCAACTTTTTAACTGCGCATCGGCCACATCGCATGCATGCACTACGCCGTGATGGTCACGCGGATATGCGGGATGGGAAATGATGGCGTTCCACGCGGCCTTCAATTGTGAATGCGAGTCCATGGCCATGGTTGAAAATAAAAGTGGAATGAAGGCGCGCATACTTGGGTTGTCAAATTTCACCGCGCTAGCAATGGTCAGAGGATCCACTTGATCGATAAATTGCGTCAACTCATTGGTGTACAGAGAACGCATGATGGGCATGCGGCGCAATTCAAATTCATTCGGCCCGCCTAGCGCGCCCGCGCGAAATTGCCAAAGACGCTGCGCATCTTTGGTGAGACAAAATTCCATGAAGCGAATGGCCGTCTCGCGGTGCGGCGCATTGCGCAGCAAACCAATTGGATCTGGATCAACGGAACTTTCACCAATGGGCGCGGTGAAGATCAGAGTGCGCTGAGCGTCCTTGCGCCCCGCGCGCATGGCCGCGTCACTGATGGCTTGAATTTGAAAGCGCGCGTAAAAATCAATCGCAACGCCAGCCGCGGCGTCGCCGCTTGAAACATCGATTGGAACACGCGGACCACTGGCCGCAAACCCGCGCGCATTGGCTCCGGCGCGCCGCAAAATGGCGACGCCTTCAAGCCAACCAACGCGCTGCGCGATTGACTCAAACGCGGTCAAAACGCTTCCAGATTGCGCGGGATTGACCAAACTCACCCAGCCAAATAAGCGTGGGTCCGCCAAGTCGCTCCACGATTTCAATTCTGGAACATGCAACTTTTGCAGCTCATCCATGTTCATCACAATTCCAAAAGTCGCCAACGCCACGCCGTACCAATAGCCCTTGGGGTCGTACAACTTTTGACCAGCAATCTCCGGCATGCCGTAGCACTCTTGCACAAGCGCCGCGGGCAATTCCACCGGCTCAAGAATAGTGGCGGAGTGTATAAGCGCTTCCCCATTGCTATTGACTGTGACCGAAATTTCTTTTTTCAGCGTGTCAAACTCAAAGCTGCCGCCGCCAAAAATTAAATCCGCGTCGCCGCCCACGGCAAGTTTTTTTTCAAGGCGCGATTCCCACGCCGCCACAAGCATGCGGCGAATATCAATTGCGCCGCCAGGCGTGCTCCACTGCACATCCGCGCTCTCACCATATTTTTTCTCATGCCACGCTGAAAACGCCCGCGCAAATTCCATGCGAATTTGCTCGTTGTTTGGCGTGAGAATAATCACTTCGCGCTTGGCGTTGGCCGCGATTGCGCCATTGTTGACCGCGGAAGAATTTCCGGGCCGCAAAAGCAACGGTGTGGCCAGCAGCGCGACAAACGCAATAGTAAATACAACAATCCGATTCATGATGGACTTGCCGCGCGTGTGTCTTGCGCGTGAAGACCCGCTGAAATTTCCGTGGCGAATGCTTGCGCAGCCGTCGCGACATGTTGCGACCATTCGCCATCACGATTTTCAAACGCCTGCATGACGGAGCGACTCGCTGTGATCAACGCGCCGCGACCATGAATGAAACATTGCAACGCGTCGGCTAGTCCGCCACCTTGCGCGCCAAAACCCGGCACAAGAAACGGCGCGCTCGGCATGCGCTGACGAAGTTGCCGCGCATCCGCGGATTTTGTCGCGCCAACAACGGCGCCAAGCGCGCTGAATCCGCACGCGCCAACATAGTGCGCGCCGGCGGCTGCAATCACATCGGCCACACTTTCCGACACCGTGCGCCCATCGTCTAAGCGCGCGCTTTGCACCGCGTCACCAGAGGCATTGCTGGTTCGAACCAACGCAAATACGCCAAGACCCGCTTGCAGAAAAGGTAGAAATCCATCCGCGCCCAAATATGCGTTGGCCGTCACCCAGTCCGCGTGGAAATGTTCAACCACGGCCGCGGCGTAATGCTGTGTGCTAATTCCAATATCGCCACGCTTGCCATCTAAAATGACCAGAAACTTTCCGCGCGCATGCGTCAACAATTTCGCAAGCGCGTTCATGCCAGCCACGCCGTGTCGCTCAAAGCATGCCGATTGAAATTTCACCGCGGGCACATGCGGCTCAATTGCGTCAAGAAAAACGCGCCCCCACGTTTCAAACGCGCTCGCGGGATCAAGTCGCTGAAACGCCGATGGAAGCCGTTCAAAAACTGGATCCATGCCAACGCACACCGGCGCGCCGCGGCGCGTAATCCACGACTCAAGAAGATCGGCTGGGTGATCCTGTTTAACCATGTTCCCCATCATAGAGGCGCGGGTTGATCAAGTACCATGCGCTCCCGTGAATTCACCAAACGAACCAACTGAACCGCCACCGCAAGCTTTGCACCTTGAAAAATCCAAGGGACTCACCGTGACGTGGCGTGATGGAAGCAAAGGTTTTATAGATATTGTCACGCTGAGACGCATGAGCCAAAGCGCCGACGCGCGTCAGGAACGCGAATCCCAATCGACCAATCCGCTGCACATTTTAAAGCACTCCAGCGCCGAGCCCTTGACAGCGTTGACCGCTGAACTTGTGGGCAATTACGCGCTGCGGATTCGATTTTCTGATGGCCACGACACGGGGTTATTTTCGTGGCTGTACCTGCGCTCGCTTTCCAGTGAAGCGCCGAACATGTAAATCGCCACGGCCTGAATGCGCAACTTTGCAAACGCCTTGCACACAAAGTGCGGGTACAAATCTCGCCATGCGAAACAAATTCTTGTTGCGTGCGTCCACCCTCATCGCCATGACAAGCGCCGCGATCACTCTGACATTGCCCCCCGCGCGCGCAGCCACGCCTCCGCCGTTTCTGCGCGAAGGCAAACCTTATATAGATCAACAAGTGGTGCCCGTGACCATTCCGCAACGCACATTTCGAATCGCGATTCTTCCGGACCGCACCACTGGCCGCGATTGGGGATTGCCGTATCTGCAAGCCGCGGCGCGCGATCTCAATCGCATTCGCCCCGACGCGGTCTTCACCGTGGGCGACATGGTGCAGGGATACACGCGCGATGTTGCAGAATGGGAAAGACAAGTGGCGGAGTACAAATCGATTACAGGAAAAATCACTGCGCCGTTTTTGCCTGTTCCTGGCAATCACGATGTGATCAGCGGCTCTCGTATTCCTGGCGATCGAACTTTCGCCGATCTGTATCTGCAAAAATTTGGTCCACTGCAATACATGGCGGAACTTGAAGGCGCCAGCGTGATCGTCATGTTCTCCGACGAAGGCCTTGGCGACAGCAAGATGCAAGTGAACGATGGCCAATTGAATTGGCTGCAAACTTCACTTGATCGCGCGGCGGCGCGCGCCAAACCCATCATCATCATGATGCATCGTCCACTTTGGCGCTACGACAGCGTGAAATGGTTCGAACGCATTCACCCGCTTTTGGTCAAGGCCAAAGTGGCGGCGGTCATTGCCGGACACTTACATAGTTTGCAAGACGATCCCGCCCAAGATGGCGTGAAATATCTGGTGGTTGGAACATGCGGAGGCGCCATTGACCAGCATCCACTGGCTGGTCAATTGCAACACCTCACCTTTGTGCAAATTGACGCCGACGGCGCGCTGGATATTTTTCACCAACCTGTTGGTATGACGCTGCCAGAAGATTTTGTGGTGCGCGAAGATCAAGATTGCGTGTTCGCGCTGCGAGAAAATCCAGGCTGCCTTTCCCTTGGTGGCACGCTGCCCGATCCATGGATGGCCAAGGGAGTTGTCAACGGCGTGGTCATGCTGAAGGTGAACAATCCGCTTGATCGAACCATTTCCATTTCGGTTTCCATTGCGCGCGATCCCGTAGCCTGGCTTGTAGATGGTGAACAATTCGTCAGTCGCACCGCGATTGACGCATTCAACAAATTCACAACTGACGCCAACACAACATGGACACTTGAAGCGCCCGCGAGCATTGTGGTGCCAGCCAAAGGAAGCGTTGAAGTTCCGTTGACATTCAAAAGTCCGTCGACCAAAGCCGCGCAACAGCCGCCAACGATCGAGTGCGTTATGAAAATGAAAGACAGCAAGGGTCGCATGGTTCCGATTTATGTTCCGCTGCGTCCCGACATGGACCGCGCCGCGAATTATTCCAGCGATCCAGCAAATAGCGCTTTGAAAGAGCCCATTTCATCTTGGAAACCTTCACCCTATGACACGCTTGAAAGTGACTCCACAGTTCGCTTCAGTCAAATCGCTGGCCAAGGGCCTCATTCATTGGTGGTTCGAATAGAAGCGCCCGATCAAACACAAAGCGGCTACGCAAACGACAAACGCGATGTGACCAAGCGACGCAAAGACCCCTCAGCTGACGCAGTTGAAATTCGCTGGAACGACGATCAAGGCGAAGCGTGGTTTTTTATTGAGCCGTTCTCGCCATGGACCGCTTCAAGCAGACCCGATTGGAAACCTGTGACCAGAACGGGGAAATTAAGTGACGGCACAGGTTGGTGGCTGGAGGTTGAACTTCCTGAATCAGCTCGAACCGTGAACGCCGGTGTTGCGGATAATGACGAGACCTATCACACGCAATGGCGCTGGATGATTCCGGAGAATCGCTTGGCGCCACTGAAGCCACTTTGATTGCATATGCGCAACAACTTTCACACGACACCATTGAGGTATGCTATTTTCACTTGATCGCGTTTGCTTGCCAAAGACTTTTGTGAACTCATTTCTTTTCAATTTCATTTCTAGGAGACCTGACATGAAAAAAATCGTGACCACACTCGCAACCCTCTCGCTTCTCACCCTTGCCGCTTGCGGCAACAGTGGCGGCTCTTCCTCTGGCAAGCAGCCAATCACCGCGCGTAAAATTGATAAATCAACCGCGGTGCCAAAAGAAGCGCCAGCCGCAATTTCCGCCAAAGAAGGCGAAAATCCAACGGGCACAAAAAAGAAGGACTAACGCTTGATGCCGCGAACTTGGCTGCGCTGACGTACCAGTTCAAAGGTCGAGCTTGAAATTGTTTTCGCACCCGCTTCGGCGTGCGCCATATGTTCTTGCAACATGGCGTACACCATGCGGCAGGCCTCGCGCGGATTTCCGCAACCCGCGAGCGCCTCTTCTATTTTTGCGCGCCCCACATTTGCGTCGAACAGGCTTTCAATGGGCACGGCTGAATTTGGCCGTGATGAAGCCGCGCGAATTCTTGCGTCGCACATTTTGGACAGCATGGAACCCGACCACTGCAACCGCTCAATCGCATTTTGTTTGTCCAGCCGCGCCGCGCGAAAGAAGGCGCCATCTTCGCGGCTGAATAAATCACCAAGCTCAGCTGGCAAAAGTAATTTCACCGCAAGTCCGCGGTGCTGCAAGAAACGGCTTGAAAGTAGCGGCCACACCAAACTGCGCATGTGGTCCACATCACCCGCCACCGTGGTCGGCTCATCAACACGATCAACCAAAATGGCGATGCTTCCGTAATCCGCCGCGCGCAATACCGCCAAGAGTCGATCGAACATTGCGAAACGCGAATCATCGCCGCGATCGGTGGGCATGCTGGCCGAACCAATATTGATTTCTATGTGGTGCAAACTTTCACGAAAGCTGGCCGCCGAACGATTCACGCAGCGAATGCCGCGGTGCATTCCACGCGCAATAATTCCCACGCGAGTTTGACAGCGCAACCACGACCAACCCATGGCGAATGAACCCGCGGCCAACACGACCGCAACCGCCAGCAACGCGCGCTTGGGTTCCTGCACCAAACTCATGCCTGCAAGAACCAGGGCAAAAAATGCCAAAACCATGGCCCAGTTCGCCGCGGCCTTGCTGCCGCTTGAGCCACCAAGACCCAGCGCGGATTTTAATTGCCACGTGCGCTTGGCCGCAATAGGCGTGTGGTCGTACGCCATTTGCAACAACAACATTTCACGTCGCACAAGCGTTGGCGCTTTGCGCAGCGCTTTGCGAAAGTTGGAAATTTGAAGCGGCGCGCGATCGGTCACGCCCAACAATTGATCAACCAATTGCGGAACAATGGAGTGCAGCACAATGTCCACGTGGTCGCTCAATGTGATGGACTCAAGCGCCGCCGACTGGTTCTTCATGCGCTCATGACGGGCGATGCGTCCAATCATGGCGTCAAAATTGTCGTGGCCAATCACCAACACGCGGTTATCAGATTGCTGATTGTTGAAGGCGCGGTACGCCGCCTCCATTTGCAGACGTAACGCCGTCTTTCCCGCGCCGCGCTCGCCAAAAACAACCGCGGGCGATGGATGTGTTGGCTCGCCGAATATTTTTCCAAAGTCTGGATGGCGGCAGGAATCACCAGACTGCGTCAACACCGGATCTTGCGCAGCCTCCTCGGCGGCGAATGGATTGGAGGCGAGTCCATGTCGACCTAGAAATTCGGAAAGATTCATCGGTTGCGTTTTCCTTCAATCATTGGGCAATCGGTGATCAATGTAGTTCATTCCCACAAATAGGACACACATGCTGGAACATATTCGCAAAGCGTGCGACTGCTCTTCAGTTGCAATTGCCAATTGCAATCCAGTCCAAGAGTCGCTGCGAAAGCAATCCCATTTCAATCAATGCGCCACACGATGGCCAAGAAGCGGACTTAACTTTGCAACAACCGCGTCAACGGTCGCCTGATCTTTGGCCTCCAAGTTCAGCCGCAGCAGTGGTTCCGTGTTGCTCATGCGCACATTGCACCACCACTCGCCCGCGTCCAAACTTAAGCCGTCAAGTTCGTGCGTCTTGGCCTTTGGATACGCGGCGCGCAGCGCGGCAATGGCGCCAAGTTTGTTTTCATTCTCAAAATTAATCTCGCCACTTTGTGCGTAGCGACGAAATGGCTTCACCAATTGCGACAATGTTTTGCCACCGCCATTCACCAACGCGTTGATGACGGAAATAAAAGCGCGCGCGCCAGAATCCGTGGCGAACATGTCTTGGAAATAAAAATGTCCGCTCAGTTCGCCGCCAACTGGCGCTTGAACTTCGGCAAGTTTGGCCTTCATGAACACATGGCCAACGCGGCTTTCCACCGGCGTACCGCCCGCTTCACGAATCGCTTCGGCAACGCTGCGGCTTGAACGAAGGTCATACACGACGCTGGCGCCCGGATGTTGCGCAAGAAATTCCTTCAACATCACGGCCAGCAATAAATCGCAGCCAATCGGCTCGCCCAATTCATCAATCACCATGCAGCGATCCGCATCGCCGTCAAAGCACACGCCAAAGTCCGCCTTGGTTTCACGAACGCGCGCGCGCACATCGGCCAAGTTGGCCTCAACCAATGGATTTGGTTCGTGCACAAACTCGCCGCTTGAATTGTCAAAGTAAATCGGATCAATGTGCAATCCAGCCACGTCGCCAAAAACTTTCGGCACCATGGTTCCCGCCATGCCGTTGCTGGCGTCTATGGCCACGCGCAATTTCTTGGCGCCACTTTTCGTTTTGTCGTTGAGCAATCGCAACAAGTGCGCCTTGTACTGCGCCCACACATCGCGGCTTTCGCGGCGGCCATCACGCGGCTCGCACTTTTCTTTTTCAACAAGCGCGGCGAAGCGTTGAATATCAACCAAGCCAGTCTCTTGTCCAACAGGCTTTGCGTGCGCGCGGCTGATTTTAAACCCGTTGTAATTGGCGGGATTGTGGCTGGCGGTGACTTGAATTCCACCAGCGCATCCAAAATGATTGATGGCGAAATACACAACAGGCGTGTCCACCATTCCAATATCAATCACATTGGCGCCGTAATCCTGCATGCCCTGCGCCAACGCATCTGCAAGCGAAGGACTGCTCTTGCGCATGTCGCGACCCATGACAATGTTGCGCATCATGGGATCGTCATGGCCAGCGGCCGCGGCCTGCGTCAGCAGAAATTGCGCGGCGCCGTAGCCAATATGCCACGCCAATTTTTCATTGAGCGGCTTTGGATAGGTTGCGCGCACGTCGTAGGCTTTGAACACTTTGGCAAGCATGGCATTCTCCAAATAGAGGTTTTGAGGGGGAATCCTAGCCGATAATTCAAGCGCATCAATCAATACTGAATACATGCTTGCCTTGGAGGTGACTTTGGTTACAATCGCCCTTCGCCCACATTTTCTAAATGTGACGCGTCAGAGGCGGACCCCGTGGTGCTGCTTCTGCTTACTCCTTCGACAACTCACAGTGAGAAGTCGAATTTCTTGTTCAAAGCGCCCTACAGCTTTTGGACCACGGACAAACGCCGGTGTCGCTGCAAACGCATTCAACAGAATGCAAGAAGGAATCGCCCATGGCATCACTCGCACAAGAACTCGTAGAAGCTGGAGCCCACTTTGGCCAACGTCGAAGCAACTGGAATCCACGCATGGCTCCGTACATTCACGGAGTCAAGAACCAAGTGCATGTCATTGACGTGCGCGAAACCATCAAAGGCATTCTTCTTGCAAAGCGATTCATTGCCAAGTTGGTCGCTGAAGGCAAAGATGTTTGCTTTGTCGGCACCAAGCGCCAAGCGCGTGGTTGCATTGAGACGCGCTGCACCGAAGCGCGCATGCCATACGTGACCGAGCGTTGGTTGGGTGGAACACTCACCAATTTCCGAACCATTCGCGAGCGTCTTCGCCGCCTTGAGGAACTTGAAACGCTGACCACCAGTGGCGAGATTCGCAACTACTCCAAGAAAATGGAGAGCCAACTTTCACGCGAGCAGAAGAAAATTTTCCGCAATCTCAACGGCATCCGCAACATGGGCAAGTTGCCCGGCGCTCTTGTGGCGATCGATGTTGGCCGCGAGATGAACGCGCTGCGCGAGGCTAAAAACCTTGGAATTCCAACGATTTGCTTGATTGACTCCGACGGCGATCCTGAATTTTCAGACATTCCAATTCCAGGAAACGACGACAGCATGCGCGCGATTGACATTGTCATTCGTGAGTTGTGCGCCGCTGTTGAAGAAGGTCGATCAGCACGCGTTGAAGCCGCAGCAACCCAAGGCGAACGCGCCGAGGGTGCAGTTTCAACAACCGAAGGTGACGCCGGCGATGGCGAAGCCGCTCCGCGATCAAGCCGTGGTGGACGAAGTTTGTTCAGAGGCCGCGCCCGTGGTGATGATGCGCGCGCTCCTGAATCGTCAACCCCTGCCGATGCTGCGCCAGCTGGCGCTGACAAGGTCTGAATTTCATTTGGCGACGCTTGGGCAAAAACCCAGGCGTCGCCAACTCTCTTCATTATTTCATTTCAATTATTTGTAAACAACTTTTTTTATCTTTCACTTTTCCATCTTTAACTTTCTAGGAGAAACCAAATGACAACTGTTCAAGTGAATGCCAAAGACGCAATGGCGCTTCGTCAACGAACTGGTCTTGGATTAATGGATTGCAAAAACGCGTTGGCAGAAAATGCCTGCGACATGGTGAAGGCCGAAGCATGGTTGCGCGAGAAACTCAAAGGCAAAATGGACGCGCGCAGCGACCGCCCCGCTGGTCATGGCACCATTGCCATATTCAGCCAGCCTGGACGCGCCGCCATTATTGAACTTCGATCAGAGACTGATTTCACAGCTAAAAACACTGAGTTTCGCGCGTTGGCCAACACGCTGGCCAAGCACGCCGCTGAACAAAGTGGCGAAATCACCATGACCGCGCCAATGACCGCGGCATTGGATGAGGTTCGCATCAAGACTGGCGAGAACATTTCGTTTGGTCGTGGCACGTGTCTGCAAGGTGGAAACTTTGCGCACTACATTCATCATGACGGACGACTTGCCGTGCTGCTGCAATATGAGGGTGAACTTCCAGCCGATAGCGCTACTGGCATTTGCCAAAGCGTTGCCGCCGCCGTTCCAACTCCAATCGCGGTTGATGAATCTGGCGTCTCAGCCGACTTGATGGCGCAGAAGCGTCAAGAGGCGCAAGATGAAGCCAAGGCCGCCGGCAAGAACGAGCAAATCGCCGCCAAGATGGCCGAAGGCAAGGTTCGCAAGTTCCTTGAGGAAGTCACGTTGCTTGGCCAGGTGTATGTGAAGGATGAAACGAAGAAGTTGAAGGACCTGTTGCCTGCGGGAACGCGCGTGCTTCGCTTTGTTCACATGACCGTTGGTAGTTGATTGATCTGATTGACACTTCAAGACTCCGTGCGCAAGCGCGGAGTTTTTTTATGCGCGTTTGTATTTGAGAGTTGCAGAGACACCGTTGTTTGATGGGAATGATTGTCTTGCGTGCGCCCGCGCGCGGAATTTTTCACGCACGCAGAGATTGCGCGATCAACTGAAATGTTTTTTCATGCGCGGCTTGGTCGGCGGGCGCCATTGATCCACTTTGTACTTGTCTATACAGGTCCGCCACGGCCCAGCCTTGCGTTCGCGCATCGGATTCATGGCGCGGCGCAATGTGCGCATGCACTTGGCGATAGACCTCCGCGAAACAGGTCACGTAGGTTCGCTCACACTTGGTGGCTTCGCGAACTGCGGCGCTGACTTTGCTCAAAATCAAGCCAAATTCCTGCGATTCCTGCGCTGTGAGCCGATCCAGCGTTGCCGCTTTGCGCGTGAGTTCTAGCACGCACCAACCCGCGATTGGAGCGGGCGCCGGGTGCGCGCGCAATGTCCACGGGGCGCTGGCGTCATGGACAACCGAAACGCGCGCATCTTCACCAAGCGAAACACGCAAGCCAATCGACGTGTTCGTGGAGTTCACTTCTCGCCCTTGGGTCCGCCGTCGGCGCCAAAATATTTATCTTGAATGGCCTTCTCCAAATCAACCCCGGTGATATTGGCCAGCGTGCACAACCACGCCATGCAATCGGCGAACTCCTCCTCCAAATTGGCTTGATCGGGCTCGCCCTTGGCGGCCTTACCCAACGCGTGAGCGAGTTCGCCAATCTCCTCGCTCAGCCAAAGAAATGTTCCAGGAATTCCGCGCGCATTGTCGGTTGCGAAGTAGCGATCACGAATTCGTTTTTGAAATTCAGCAAGTTGCATGCGCGCAGGCTAACACGACTACAAGAAACGTCCTTGGTGCGGGTCGAACGCACAACCTTCGCCTTCGGAGGGCGACGCTCTATCCAGTTGAGCTACAAGGACAAAA
>CAIUGT010000068.1 GCA_903898755.1 uncultured bacterium
CGCGAACATTCGGACCGCCTTATGGCGTTCGCATACGCGGTGTGTCGCGATCGTTCCGCCGCCGAAGATGTGTTCCAAGAAACATTGCTGCGCGCGTGGAAAGGTCTTGATGGCTACGACCGCGAGCGGCCATTTGGCGCGTGGTTGCGGGGAATTGCGCGCAATACCGCGTATGAATTGTTCCGCAAAAATCTACGCACGGTGGATGACGCGGTGTTGAATGTCATCGCCACACAAGCCGATCGCTTTGATGGTTCGGCGGGAACTGAATTCCGCGAGCGCATGGATATTTTGGAGCAATGCATTGCGGCACTGTCCGGACAATATGCGGAGACCATTGACTTAACTTATCGCGGAGGCTTATCAGTGGATCGAATCGCTGAACAAGTTTCGAGCACCACTGAAGCGGTGAAAAAAAGATTGCAACGCGGCCGCGCCATGATCGCCGAATGTTTGGCGCGCAAAGGCTTGCTGGCATGAATACAAATAACAGGGAACCCATGAACCAGAACGACAACAACCAAAACAATGTGCCGCACAATTCTCAAGCCAGTCAAGGTGGTGGCGACGAGAGTGAATTCACAGGCAATGGCGCGCACATGTTTGTGCACGGTTTGCTGCAGACGCACTTTCAATTACCACTGGAGCGCGAGCGCCGCATTGCTCGCGTGATGAACGCAATTCCAGATCCACAAAAAATCGCAACACGTGGCTGGATGAAATTCATTCGCCAAAGCGGCGCCCTGATTGCCAGCGCGGCGGTGATTGCGCTGATGTTCATCATTGGTCCGCGCGAAGTCGAAGCCAGCGCGCAAGCCAAGGCCGTTGTGAATGCTGAGCAAAAACCACGCGATCGCCGCGTGCTCTTTCAACTTATTCCACCAAAGGATCATCCAGATGGACCAGATTTTATTGGCTCGCTTGATATTCGCGACGCCAAACATTTGGTCATGACCATTCGTCAACCCGACGGAACGATCGAAGTGCGCGGCCGCGACGGCGAGCATTACTGGATGATTGATCGCGAAGGAAAGTTGCGCGATTTGCCCAGTGACATGCCGTGGCCAACATGGGTTCAATCGCCGCGCGGTGGTTTGCTTGTGGACATGGCGGAGGCCGTGAGCCAAGGTTTGAACGATGAGTGGAAGTGGAGCCGCGCCGATGCGCAACTGGAAAATACGGCGTCAAAGGTGGGCGATCATTTAATTGCCACGCGTGTGAAGAACAAACCTCAAGAGCCCAACAAGATTGATGTGCGCATCAATCAAGCGACTGGTCTTGCGACGCATATTGAAATGTCGTGGCCAGAAAATGCGCAACCACCGCGCCGCATGGATGGTGAAGGCGCGATGAACGGTGATGGTCCACGCGGTCCGGGCGCGATGAATGGCGAAGGTCGTCCGCCGCGCCGCATGGATGGTGAAGGCGCGATGAACGGTGATGGTCCACGCGGTCCGGGCGCGATGAATGGCGAAGGTCGTCCACCGCGCCGCATGGACGGTGAAGGCGCGATGAACGGTGATGGTCCACGCGGTCCGGGCGCGATGAATGGCGAAGGTCGTCCACCGCGTCGCATGGATGGTGAAGGTGCGATGAACGCTGATGGTCCTCCTAAAGGCGGTCAATCGAAGGGGCCAAAGCCATCTGTACCAATGGGTCCGCCAAGCAAAATGACGCTTATTGTCGAGCCAGCAATCACATTTGACGCGGCGTGGTTCACTCCAGAAAAACAACTTTCCATCAATGGAAAATAGACGACCACTTCTATGGTGCATGTTCGCGGCGGCGTTTCTGTCGCTCATTGTGAAAGCGTCTGCGCACTCGCCCACAAAAATAGAAATGCTCACGGTGCCCGCAGGTTCATACATGATGAGCCCATTGGATTTTGGCACGCAACAATTCGAGGCCGATGGAACAACCGTACGTCCAAGTGTGAAGGTTGTATTTGAAAAACCATTTCTGCTTGCGCGCACCGAAGTCACGCAAGCGCAATTTGCGCAAGTGCTTGGACGCAATCCTTCGCTGCATGTCAAAGGCAACGACACCGGACGCTTGCCTGTGGAAAATGTTTGCTTCTATGACGCAATTGAATATTGCAATGCGCTTTCGAAAATTGAAAACCTTCCGCCGCGCTACACGTTGGAGCGCGTCACACGCGGCGCCGACGGCGCAATTTCATTCGCCATGGTGAAAGATGTTGGTGGCGTGGGCTACCGATTACCAACGGAAGCGCAGTGGGAGTACGCGGCGCGCGCCGGTTCAACTGCGGGCTGGAGCCACGGCGACGACGAATCGCTTGTTGGAAAATACGCGTGGTGGAAAGCGGAGGCGGGCGGCGAGAGCAAACCCGTTGCCACCAAACTTCCAAACGCCTGGGGCTTTCACGATATGGCCGGCAATGTGTGGGAGTGGTGTTGGAATCCAGAATCAAAGGTTGGCGGCACGCAACCCATGCGCGGTGGAAGTTGGTTTAACTGCGCCACATGTTGCCGCAACACTGGTCGATGCGTCAGCGAGCCCACTTCGCGCGAAGGCGCGGTTGGATTTCGCGTGGCGCGCGACATGCAGTGACCGCACGCAACCACGTCACATGGGCGCGGCGGATTTGCCCTATAGTGTGGGGCTGTCATGCTTCCTAAACTCGCCATCATTGGTCGCCCAAACGTGGGCAAAAGCAGCCTTTTCAACAGGCTTGCGGGTCGCCGCATTTCCATCGTGGATCCCACGCCTGGCGTTACGCGCGACCGCATCTCCGCCGAAATTTCGCTGAAGCCAACCAAGGGTCCATCGCGTGCGCTGCATGTCATTGATACAGGCGGTTGGGGAATTTACACCACTGAAAAAAATCGCAAGGATGACGCGGGCGTTGATCTCACGCCGCTGAAGCCAAGCATTGAATCGCAAATCATGGCGGCCGCCAAAGAGGCCGACATTATTTTGTTTGTCACCGACGCGAAGGACGGCGTGATGGCGCTTGATCGAACCGTGGCCACGCTGTTGCGTCGTCGCGGACTCACTTCAAAGGTGATCGCGGTCGCGAACAAAGTGGACGACAGAAGTTGGGAGTCCGCGGCGCAGGAAGTTGCTCGCCTTGGTTTTGGCGCGCCAACATGCGTCAGCGCAAGCAGCGGTCTTGGTCTTGTGTATTTGCGCAATCTCATTGTCAGCAAGTTGCCCGATATGGAAGACGACGCGCCCGATGAGAAGCCGCCCATTCCAGAAATTCGTATCGCCATTGTTGGTCGGCGCAACGCCGGCAAAAGCAGCATTGTGAATTGGCTTGCGGGCGAGCCGCGCGTGATTGTCAGCGAAATCGCCGGCACGACCCGCGACAGCGTTGATGTTCGTATTGAAAAAGAAGGACGCGTCATCACGCTGATTGACACAGCTGGTGTGCGCAAAAAGAAAAGCTGGGACGGCGACATTGAATTTTACGCCAACACCCGCACCGCGGACGCCATCGCTCGCTGCGATGTTGCGTGGCTGCTTCTTGACGCCACGGAAAAAAGCACGCAGATTGAAAAGACATTGGCCATGCAACTAGCCGAGTCATTCAAACCAACGCTCATCACCGTGAACAAATTGGATCTGGTTCAGAAAACGCTCAAACCAGCGGACTATCAGTCCTATCTCACGCAAGAGTTCCCGCAACTTTCCTACGCGCCCATTTCATTTGTCAGCGCGAAAACTGGCAAGGGTTTGCGCGACACGCTTGCGCTTAGTTTTTCCATGCAAGAGCAGGCGGCGCATCGCGAGGGAACCGGCAAGCTCAATGCCGCCATTAAGAAAATCCTTGCCGAACGTGGCCCAAGTTCAAGTCTTGGAACCATCGCCAAAGTGCTGTATGTCAGCCAGATTTCAATCAATCCACCAACCATCGCTCTGGTGGTGAACAAGCCCGCGTTGTTCAAGGGTCAATACGAGCGCTATTTGCTCAATCGCCTGCGCGAGATGTTGCCGTTTAGCGAAGTGCCAATTCGCCTGCAGTTCAGCGAACGCAAGCGCACGTTGCGACCCGCCCGTAAATAAATTCACGCCGCGGGTTGTCCTTGCAATTTGCGTAAACAATTCAGCAAGAAATTGCGCGCCGATTGTGCCAACAGTCATGGCGTCATGCGCCCGCTCTTGGTTAGCATGGGCAACGCGATGTCCATTATTCCGCTTCCAATGTTTGAGCAAGACTCAGACCCCGCGCGCCGCGACGCCATGACTGACGCGGAAATTTACGCCAACCTGAAACCGCCCACCAGCATTGTTGTGAAGTTTGGAGCCATGCGTCAAGTTGGAGAGTTTCCATACAAGGGCGACGCAAAACCTGGTTGCGGTTCACGCCTTGTAGTGCAGACCATGCGTGGCGTTGAGATTGGTGAAATGCTCACCACCACGTGCGCTAATGGAAGTTGCTCCAAAAGTATCAGTCGCTCTGAAATGTTGAAGTTCATCGAGAACTCTGGCGGCCGCGATTATCCATTCACGCAAGAAGGCGAAGTGTTGCGCATCGCCACTACTGATGACATGACGCGCTGGAACGCCTTTCAATCCGCCGCAAAAGATCGCCGCGACCACGCGCGTGAAATTGTGA
The DNA here is from genome assembly GCA_903898755.1 of uncultured bacterium. Classification (GTDB taxonomy): domain Bacteria; phylum Planctomycetota; class Phycisphaerae; order Phycisphaerales; family SM1A02; genus SYAC01. The sequence goes on from CAIUGT010000068.1 coordinate 4,583, forward strand.
ACAAGTACAAGTTGGATGTGAAAGTGGTGGAGGTGGAAGTTATTTTGGGCGGTGAAACCGTGACCATGCTGTGGATGGGACCCGAAGGAAATCCCAACGAGCCGCCGCCGCCGCGCCCCGATATTTCTGGCGTGATGCGTGAGCTAGAGCAGCATTACGGCGCGCGCGTTTTTGATCGACAAGTTGGCGCGCGCGATGAGGCGCGCTTGACGGCCGACTACGAAAAGTGCGGTCAACATTGTTGCTGCAAAAATTTCTTGAAGGTGCTCAAGCCAGTCAGCATGAAGAGCGCCAAGATTCAGAAAGCCACAATGGACCCGCTTAAAATTAGCGGCCGTTGCGGGCGCCTCATGTGTTGCCTGCGTTATGAGGACAAAACGTACGAGGAACTTTCCAAGCGCCTGCCAAAAAAGAATTCGCGCGTGATGACCACCGACGGCCCCGGCACCGTGATCGACGGAAAAATTCTGGTGCAACTTGTGCTTGTTCGCCTTGACTCCGACAACAAGGAAGTTGCGTTTCCATTTGAGGAACTTTTGCCAGGCACGCCGCCACCAGCGCCGCCATCCGCGCCGCCACCAAACAGGCGCAATTGATTTTGTGATTGTCGCGTGTAGTTGAGCAACAGTCGATACATTGCTTCATTCATGAACGATTCTTCAAGCGAAACTCCGCCGCACAAAACATGGCGCCCAGCTGGCGTTGACACTTTGCAAGGCTTGATTGTGGCCTTCACCATTGCCATGGCGTTTCGCGGATTTATCCTTGAAGGTTTTGTAATTCCAACTGGCTCCATGGCTCCAACGTTGTTGGGCCAACATATTCGCGTTCATAGTGACGCCAGTGGCTACGCCTACACCGCCGATGGTGGCTCCGTATTTGACAATGGCGCTCCGCCAACTGCGCGCGCGCCGCTTGTTGATCCAATGGTCACGCGGCAGTTTGCCATGAGTGAAACGGAACTCGGCCGCTTGCGCACGCAAGTTGTGGGTGGCGATCGCGTGTTGGTTCTGAAATATGTTCCGTGGGTTTTTCAGCCGCAGCGCTGGGATGTGATTGTGTTTAAAAATCCGCCAGACCCAATTGGCGATTCACAAAATTACATCAAGCGCATGGTTGGCATGCCGTCGCAGTCGCTTCTTCTTGTTGATGGCGATGTGTTCACGGGCGCGCAAGACGCCGCGCCTGACGCGTTGCGCATAGAGCGCAAGCCGGAAATGATTCAGCGTGCGGTGTGGCAACCCGTGTGGGCAAGTGATTGGGCGCCCGTTGATCTTAAAAAACTAGAGACCACATGGAAGCGCGCTTGGCCAGGCGCCGCGTTTGTTCCAGCTGGCGAAAATAAATCCGCGTGGGTGGCGGGGGACACGCGCCAGTGGAGGTGGCCAACCGCAAACGCCACACAACTTGCATGGAGCGCGCAAAATTTTCCGGTGACGGATTGGAACGCCTACAACGTGTGGCGCCGCTCATCCGAGTTTCCCATGAGCGACATTCGCGCGTCGGCCGCGCTTGAATTTGATCAGCCCGAAAAATCCGCAGCCTCTTTTGTATTGAACACGCGCGGCTTGCAAATCACCGCCAGCATTGACAACGCGACCAAGTCCATTGATGTCACCGTGCAAACCGCCGGCGCCACGAATGAACCCGCGCGTGTTCTTGCGCAAGGACATGCCACGCTTGCCAGCGTGCAGACATTTCTTGACATTGAGTTCTGGCACGTCGATCAAGCCGTGTGGCTCTTTGTGAATGGCACAAAAGAGCTTTGTATTCCTTATGAATTTGCCGCAACCGGCACCACTCCAGTCATGCGCTTGACCGCATCAGGCATGGACCCCGCGCGCTACCGCAACGATCCCGTCACAACCAAGCCCGCTGGAATTCAATCCATGTCTTGGAATTTTTCCGGCTCGCCAGTCACGGTGCGCGACATGAAACTTGACCGCGACTTGTATTACCAACCCGGCATTCTGCTTCCGGGAAATCAGGTTGCGTCAAACGGTCCAATTATTCTTGGCAAGGCATTCGCCACCGACATTGATGATCCCGCGCGGTTGGGTCCGAACGATTACCTGATGTGTGGAGACAACAGTCCCGCCAGTCGTGACGGCCGCTTCTGGGGAAGGCCGCATCCAATTTTGCAGCGCGTGATTGGATTTGAAAAACCTTTTGTGGTGCCGCGAGAATTAATTGTGGGCAAGGCGTGGTGCGTGTATTTCCCAGCCACCTATCCGCTTGGAAGTGGCCTTGAAATGCAAGATCCCGGCGCGCGCAGTCCCAACGTTGTTCCAAACTTTGGATCGCTGCGCTTCATTCGCTAAACCGCAGCACGCCACAACGCTGGCGCGCTTGTCATTTTCCAATCTTCACGGTTGACTTACTGGCAAGCACCCTCGTTCAGCAGCACCAAACTTAAATCGCTGCTGTCGACCATGTTGTCCATGTCAATGTCGGCGGAGCAATTTGTGCATGGGCCAAAATCAAGAAGCGCCAAACTCATGTCGGAACTGTCAACAACATTGTCGCCGTCCAAATCAGCGGAACGCGTTGGTGTGTAGTCAAACGAAATTGCGTCGGAAGCAATACCGTTGGCGGTGACCACCATGGAATATGTTCCCGCAGGAACGCTGGCTGGAATTGTGAAGTTGGTGGTCGTCACCATGTTTCCAGTGCTCACACCGCAACTGTTCCAGTTGTAGGTGCGCGCGTAATACACGTTCGTTCCCGAACTCAATCGAATGATTGGATAGTTGGTGTTCATCTGCCAATCGTCGCCGTAGGAAGCGCCCTCGGAAATGCCATTGAACTTTGTGCCAGTCAATGTGTATTTGCCGCAACCGTCCTGTGAGTAGTAGGAAATAACTGGCTTGCCAGCCGCAAGCGGTGCGCCGCTTGGGCGATAAATGTAATACTGGCTTGAGCCTTGGTATGCGAACAAGACATTTCCATCTGGTAAATCAAGCAGTGTGAATACGTAGCACGAATCATTGATGCTCGTGCCACCGGTTGGCGCGCTGATTTGCGTGTGCGTGTTGGTGAGATAGTCATATTCATAAAATGTGGTTGGTGTTGGAAAGTGATTGGCCGATGTCGGAATAGGCGATGCGAGATGCAAAACCTTTCCATCCGACATCATGGCCATTGGCGCGTCAGGCGCGCCGTTGGATCCAGGAACAACAGCGCCCGCGGCCCATGTGCCCTTGGTCTCCGTTCCGGTTGGTGTATACAGCGCGGTCTTGCCGGTTGATCCAATAAAGAATGCTTTGCCGTTTGGAAGTAACACCGCTCCGCCAGTTTCATATCCATACGCGTCATACAAGGCAACCGGCACCACGCCGTCCACGTACCAAGCATTGCGCAATGGAATGTAGCGCTCGCTTGCGGTGGCAAGTCGATCCACAAACAAAATACTATTGTCAGGCAACTTCATCCACGCGGATTCATTATGAATACCTTTGCAAGTGGGTCCAGCGACATACGTGTTTGTCTTTGGATTATAAATTGATGTTCCCTTGAGCGTGCCTGCAACAAGCGCTTGCATCACTCGGCCATCCGGCATTAATTCGGAATTTCCATCGCTGACGTTTCCCAGCGGCGAAGGCGTCGCTGTCCAGGTATTGGTGAGCGGGTTGTACACCTCGCCTTTGGCAAGACCAGTTCCGTATTCGCCGCCAGCCACATACAAGCGACCGTCCATGAGAAGTTGCGATGAGAAATAAAGTCGCGTGTCAATCATTGGAGCAATAGATGACCAGGTTCCATTGGCGTAACTGCCGTGAATGTCAGGTGTGAGTTTGTTCCAAATATTTCCAAGGCCGTCGGTGCCTCCGCTATAACTTTTGCAGAGCACGCTTCCGTCGGACAGCAAAATTAATCCACCGCCGGATTGGCCGGGCGCAGTTGCCGTCACTGGAATCCAAGTTCCAACTGCGTTGCTTTGGGCGGTCATACCCGCGACTGTGAGCATGCAAGCGGTGACGAAATGTTGAATAGGTAATTTCATATTTGAACTTTAGTGTTTTTTGAGTGGAGTAAAAGCAAAAACCGCTTCAAGAATTTGAAGTGGTTCCAAGTGTTAACAACATGGCGCAATTTCTGATTCATTCAACAAAATGAAGGGAATTTTTACAATTTATGAAATGCGATCCGTGGGTTATAAGTCTTTGAGAACGGTCTATTGCAGGTGCTTGCGACTTTCGCATTTGTGTATTGGGGCATCAACTGCAACACAACTATCAAACGCAAGCGCAAGGGCGCATTACTCTGCACCCGTGAGCGAGCTCGCACATCAAACATATGTGGTCGCGCGCAAAGTTGTGATCGCGCTCATTGGTGGCACGGTCACACTTATTGGCATCGCCATGATTGTGTTGCCTGGTCCTGCTTTCGTTGTGCTTCCGACGGGTCTTGCCATTCTTGCGATTGAATTTGCATGGGCGCGGCGATGGTTAAAAAAGGTCAAGCGCATGGCGCACGAAGCGATGGAAAAAATGCATCACAATTCCTCCCAACATCCAGCAAATCACAATGTGCCACATTCCGCCACGGCAACGCCAATTGCATCCGCACCCAAGCAGTGACCGAATCAGTTTGTTCACATGAACAAGAAACCCAAATCTAAAAAAGTGCCAATAGAATCCGCGCCCCAAATGCAAGTGAGCACTGGATTTTGGCTGGCCAAGTCGGAACCAGACGTGTACGGCATTTCGGATTTAAAGCGTGACAAGCGCACGCTGTGGGAAGGCGTTCGCAATTATCAAGCGCGCAACTTTATGCGCGCCATGCAGAAGGGTGATCGCGTGTTGTTCTATCACTCCAACGCGGATCCTTCCGGCGTGGCTGGCGTGGCAACCGTGAGCGCGCTTGCGCAACCAGACCCGTTGCAATTTGACAAGCGCAGCGAATTTTTTGATGCCGCCGCAACCAAAGAACAACCGCGTTGGTCCGCTGTGGAACTTGCATATGAAACAGAATTTGCGCGCGTGATCTCGCTGGAAGAATTGCGCTCGGTCAAGGCGCTTTCCACTCTATTGATCCTTCAGCGCGGCAACCGACTGTCGGTCACCCCCATTCAACCAGCGGAATTCCGTGCCATCTGCGCCTTGGCATAGGGGATCAACGCTTAAAATCCATTGCAAAAGTCCCCAAATCACTCATGGTCAGGGGTCAATTTCATGGATTTCCAAATTTTATGTGTCAAAAACTTAACTTTTAGTTGCTTTCACTTTATTTTCGGACACATTGATGTGTTCAATCAATTTGAATCTTTCTCTATTTAATAGATCTACCCACACTTTCTAACACAAGCCAACTGGAGCCAAGCATGTCTTACACCCGCAGCGCGTTCTTCACTCTTTCAAACAAACTTTGCGGCTTGGTGTTCGCAGCTAGCGTTGCAATGATTGGCAATGGCGCGCTTGCCCAAGTTTTTGAAGACACCATTCCTACAAAGCCAACCGCGGCTGCGTTTGAAATGCCAACCATTAAAGAAGTTGAGAAGGTCGATGTTGCCAAGTTGAACATGGCCGACATTGCCAACGAAGATCTTATTCGCGCGGCGCGTGTTGAAGCTCCTCGCTACGCCATTCCAAATCCAGTGAATATTTCGCCAATCACAAGCGGCACCTGGGAAAATGTTGTCGATCAATCAGGCGCGCTTCGCAGTGTGTGGCGCTTGCGTGTTGGTTGCGACAACGCCGTGTCCATGAATCTTGGTTTCACCAACTATCACTTGCCACGAGGCGCCGCTCTTTACATCTACACGCCGGACATGGCGCATGTCATTCGTCCATTTACCGAAGCGGACAACGCCGATCACGGACAATTGTGGACGCCGCCACTTCCAGGCAATGAAATTGTGATTGAGCTCACGGTTGAACGCGACCTTGAGCGCGAAGTGCAACTCACGCTTGGCTCCATTAACGCCGGTTATCTCAACTTTTCAGAAATTGCGAACGCGCTCGACAAGTCCGGCTCTTGCAACGTTGACGTGATTTGCAGTCAAGGCGACGCATGGCGCGATGAAATTTCCACCGTTGCCGCAATTTCAACTGGTGGCTCGCTGTTTTGCACGGGATTTATGGTGAACAATGTTCGTCAAGATCTCACGCCTTATTTCATGACTGCGTATCACTGCACTGTCACAGCAAGCAACGCCGCTTCGCTTGTTGCATTTTGGAATTATGAAAACTCTACGTGCCGTACTCCTGGTAGTTCTGCAAGCAGCGCCAACGGTGACGGCGTGCTGACCAAGTTCACCACGGGCGCAACTTTTAAGGCGGCTAGTTCGGCATCTGATTTCACTTTGGTGCGACTGAATTCAAATCCAAATCCAGCGTGGTATGTCAACTACGCGGGTTGGAACGCCAACAGCGTTGAGTCCACTTCGCAAGTCGGCATTCATCATCCAAATGTTCAAGAGAAGCGAATTAGTTTCGACAACAATCCATCCACCACAACAAGTTACTCGGGCACCACAAGTCCTGGAGACGGAACGCATTTGCGCGTTGGTCAATGGGAAGTTGGAACAACCGAGGGCGGATCTTCTGGTTCACCAATCTTCAATCAACTTCATCAAGTTGTTGGACAACTGCACGGCGGTAGCGCTTCGTGCACTAGCGTGACAAGCGATTACTACGGACGCTTCAGCGTTTCGTGGCTTGGTGGCGGAACTGCGGCAACTGGTTTGAAATCATGGCTTGATCCTGACAACACCGGCACCATGTCCGTGAACACTCTTTCAACCAAGGGTCTTACCGTTACACCAAGCACCGCCGTCACCCACTCGGGTCTTGTTGGTGGTCCATTCTCTTCGTTGCCATACACATACACGCTCAGCAACAGCACGGCGACCGCGGTGAATTATCGCGTTGCGCTGACCAACAACATTGGTCTGCTGATCAATGGTGGCACAAGCAACCTCACCGGATCAGTTCCTGCAGCTGGCAGCGTTGTTGTCACCGTGACAGCGGGCTCGGTCCTCACTTCTAAAGTGGCCGGCATTTACGCTGAAGACATTGTCTTCACCGATCTTGGTTCAAGCGTTGCACGCACCGTTCGCCACACTGTTGAAATTGGTCAGACCGGTTTCACAGTTGGACCAGCTAGTGATCTCTCCACCGGTGGACCCGTTGGCGGTCCATTTGCCGGCAGCATTGCGTACACGGTTACCAACAGCAAAGCTGCGCCTGTCAGCGTGAATGTTTCCGCGAATGTCCCCTGGATTTCTTTGGATGCTTCTTCGTTCACATTGAACGCCGCTGGCAACACGCGCGTGGTCAATGTGGGCGTTGGCTCCGCGGCGAATGCATTAACGGGCGGCATTTATGTTGGCACCGTCACCTTTGCAAAGAGCGATGGAACTACTCCAACCACGCGCACTGTGTCGCTTGATGTGGGTCGCACCGTGTACTCCGCTACG
>CAIUGT010000069.1 GCA_903898755.1 uncultured bacterium
GTGGTAGAGCACCGCCATGAATGACGCGAAGAAAATAATAATGGGCAGAACCTTGACGGCGAAAATAAATCCCCACGGTCCGCTGGCGTCGCCCACTTTTCCAAAGATGAATGCGGTGCCTTGGTCGGCGAATGAAATCACACGTGTCACGCCCGCTGCAAAATAATCGAACACGTGCACTACTGGCGGAAAGCGCAGGAATAGAAACGCGATTAGAAATTGAATGGCCACGCCTGAAATAATCGTGCGCACATTAATGCTGCGCTTGTTGGTGGACAGCGCGAATCCAATCGTAAGAATGACGCCAACACCAATAAGGCCGGTGAGTTGTTGCATGTGATGCACAGAATAGTGAATTGGTTAGTACCCTGACTTGATGAACATGCCCATTCATAAACCCGAAATAGTGCAGTGGATCAACGCGCGCCAAAGCATTCTTGATGCGGTGGCGGTGATTGCTGCGGCCAAGCGCGGTGCAAGTGGGGGCGCGAATGCTCGCGTGGTGATTGGCATAACGGGTCCGGTGGGCGCGGGCAAGAGCACGTTAGCCGCGCAACTTTCTCAGTGCGTGATTGCCACGGATCATTACTTTCCAAACTACGACGTCACGCCCGAGCATTTGCGCGACGTGCCAGAACAATCTGATTTACCTCGCCTAGCCAGTGATTTAGCGGCACTGCGCCGCGGCGAGGATGTGACAATTCCTGTGTGGTCATTTGTGTCGCACTCGCGCGAGGGCTATCAACGAGTACAGGGCGCACCGATTGTTGTGTGCGAAGGCATTCACGCGCTGCATGAAATTCCTCGGGCGCACTTGGACATTTCAATTTATGTCGATGCGCCTTCCACTGTGCGATGGAGCCGCTGGGAGGCGCTGGAACTTTCTGGCGTGCGCCAACTTGGCGTGGAGCAGGCGCGCGCATTCTTTCACGAATTTGCGGAGCCCATCTTTGGTCGTTTCGCTGGCAGTTATAAATCCGCAGCGCGATTTGTTGTTGTGAATGATGGTGGCGCGGGTTTGTAATTGTTTGCGGAGTAAACAAAGTTGCCACAAATAAAGCATCTGAAAATGTGTTCAGCGAAATAAAAGAAGTTGCCACAAAAGGGGCGAGTTTAGCAACCTCGCAAGCCCTGCTTGCGAGGGGTGCGTTGTCTGAGCCCCTGTGGCAACTTCTTTTATGAAGCGTGAGCTGATTGATCGCCTAAAGCAACTTCATACATGACGCGTCACCAATTTGAACGCCTAAAGCAACAACTTGTCATCGCGCGCTTGGAATAAAGCACGCAGCGCATCGCGGTTCGTAATCGCCAATGCCACCAACATGAATGCGTTCAGCGCTGGTGACCATGCGCTGACTATGAATAGACGCGCCGCCGCAAGAAGAACACACGCCAGTGATTCGAGTGGTGTCATGCGCGTGCGCAAGCAATGTCGGAAATGGTTCGAACCCGTCGCCGCGGTGGTCAAACTCCAGGCCGACAATAATCACGCGCCGACCTGAAGCGACAAGCGCAAGGCACACCGCGGAAAGTTCCGCTCCAAAGAAATGCGCTTCATCAATGCCAATCACGCGCGCGTCACCGACTGCGGAAAGAATGTCGGCGGCGGTTGCCGCGGCCATGGCGCGGGTGCGGCCGCCCGCGTGCGTCACCAATTCTTGATCGGCATAGCGCGTGTCCTTTGCGGGCTTGATGGCAAGAGTGATTTCTTGCGCGGCACGCGCGGCTTCAATGCGGCGAATGAGTTCGGTGGTTTTGCCGGCGAACATGGGACCGCAGATCAACTCAAGTCGGCCGGCCGTGGATTGGTGCGCAGGGTTGTTCATGGGTGTGTCGCAAGTAATTCTAGTTGGCGCACGCTTGTGAATGCGCGCGCCGCGCCGGTGATGGGATCGGTGAATTCAACGGCGCGCGCCAAGAGTTGCAGTGGCTTGCTGAAATCTTCTAGAGCATCGCGCGCGGGCTCTGGCAGAAATGTTGGATACATAGGGTCGTTCACAATCGGAATTTCAAGAGCCGCGCAGTGCACGCGAAGTTGATGCTTGCGGCCGGTGATTGGGCGCAGTCGATACAGCGCAAGTGTGGGCGTGAGCTCGCGGATCATTTCGAAATGTGTCTGTGAATTCGCTTCGCCGACGATTTCTTTCATGCGCATGAAATGTTCGTCAGGCGCCATACAACTTGCGTGCGTCAGAGGAAAGTGAAGCGCGTGATTGATGGGCGCAATAGCCTCGTATGTTTTGCGCACGTCACGCGTGGCGAACAGTTGCTGATATTTGCCGCGCGTGCTTTCTTGCACGCTGAACACAATCACGCCCGCGGTGCCGCGGTCAATGCGGTGAATGGGAACAAGCGTCTCAATGTCTAGCTTGCGCTTCAGTCGCACAAGCAATGTTTCTTGCAAGTAGCGGCCTGACGGAATGACCGGCAGAAAGTGCGGCTTGTCCACAACCACAAGTTGCTCATCTTGAAACAGAATGACTTCATCAAAAGGAATACGCGGCTCTGTTTCAAGAGCGCGGTAGTAATAAATTCTCAAGCCCGCTTCAAACGCGCGCGTGGGCGTGACCGCTAGGCCATGTTCATCCACAACATTTCCGGCGGCTATGCGCTGCGACCATTCGTGCGCGGAAATTGCTGGGAATTGTTTAACAAGAAAATCAGCAATTGTTCCAGCGGCAAACAAATTCGCGCCGTTGTGTTGGTCAGTTTCAGCGTTGATTAAATTTGTAGGGCGTGAAGAAGTTGAGCCACTTGCCAAAGGATTCACACTTGGAAGCGCAATGCAACTCGCTCCAACACCGTCGCGTGTGGGAAGTGGCGGATTCAGCCCCAATTCCAAACCATTTCCACGGCGACATCTGGATGGAACGACGCGTGCACCGGACATGCGGCGGCGGCGGCCTTGAGTTTGGCTTGATGCTCCGCGGAAATTCCAGCGGGCATGCGAATGTCCATGTTCAACTTTGCAATGCGACGCGGTGGCTGCGTGGTCATGTGCTTTTCAATGTCAATTTTCATGCCTTTCAAATCCACATGCAGCGACTTTGCGGCAATGCCCATGATGGTGGCGACGCATGTGGCCAAAGCGGTGCACGCCAAATCAGTTGGGGAAAAAGATTCGCCCTTGCCGTGATTATCGGTTGGGGCGTCGGTGATCAGCGTGGTTCCGGACGGACCGTGAACGGCGCGCACGCGCAGATCACCAAGATATTCGCAGGCGATTTTGACTGACATGTCAGCAGTCTAGCGGGGGTGCGCATCGCGGTTGCTTGAGTACATGGATCACAAATGATCATGCTTTCTCACTTGCCCCTACTCTGTGCGACCCATGGCCACCATCGGTAAAAGAAATCAGCTTGCGGTTGTGCGCGAAACCAACTCTGGCGTTTATATGGACGGCGAGGAGCTTGGTGAAATTCTTTTGCCTGGTCGCTATGTTCCGCGCGGTACCGCGCCCGGCGCAATACTTGATGTGTTTATTTATCGCGACTCGGAGGACCGTTTGGTTGCCACCACCGAGAAGCCGCACGCCGCCGTCGGCGAGTTTGCCGCAATGCGCGTGAAGGAATTGCATCCGCAAATGGGCGCGTTTCTGGATTGGGGTTTATCAAAAGATTTGCTGCTGCCTTTCAGCGAGCAGGGCGGCAGTGTTGATGTTGGGCAACTGATTGTTGTGGCGGTGTGCGTGGACCCGAATACGGATCGCATGATTGCAAGCGCGCGCTTGAACAGACACTTGAGCCGCGACGAGCCCGTGTATGAGGTGAATCAGCCGGTGAATATTTTAATCACGGGCGAAACGCCGCTGGGTTACAACGCGATCATTGAGAATGCGCACCGCGGACTTTTGTTTTACAGCAATCTTCCCGCGCCGCTTTCCATTGGCGCGCGCATGTTCGCGTTTGTTCGCTTGGTGCGTCCCGACGGCAAAATAGATTTGTCGCTGGACGCCGCCGGTTATGAGCGCGTGGAGCCATTGACCGAGCAAATCCTGGAGGCGCTGCAACAAGCCGGCGGCCGCATGAACTTTGACGATGACAGCAAGCCTGAGCAAATTCGCGAACAGTTTGGCGTGAGCAAGAAAGCCTTCAAGCAGGCGCTTGGAAAATTATTTCGCGACCAGCGCATTGTGTTCACAAAGCCTGGTATTCAACTTGTTGATGCGGCTGAAGAAACTGAGTGAGCCCGCTCACACATCCACGTGCTTGCCTTCGCGCGCGCCGTCGTACCACAGTGGAAGTTGCTCGCGCTTTTGCAGCATGTTACGGCCGCCAATAAAAAATCGCGCTAGTAAAAACAGCAACTTGAAGCCGCTATTTGCCCGTTGCTTGCGCGCGCTGCTAATGACTTCTTCGTGAAGCAGCGCGAATCGTCCGCGCTGCTTCAGCGCAAGGCTAAGCCAATATTCCTCGCTGGCGTACCAGGTTTCGTCAAAGCCACCCACGGCCTCAAAGTCACTTCGGCGCGCGAAGAAAAAACATCCCGCCGCTAATTTGTTCATGTACCAATACACCTTGAACACGGCGAAGAACACTTCCGCTAGCAGCGAGCCGCGGCTGTCAAAGGCAACGCGCGCGCCGCCGCCCACGGCGCCCTCATCCATTTCAAGAAGCGCGTTGCGAATGACGGTCTCAGGAACATACGTATCCGCGTCGCAGAAAATAATGTAGGGAGCGCTACACGCTTGCGCGCCCGCATTGCGCACCGCGGCAATCTGCCGCTTCTTCACCTGCACCACGCGCGCGCCGGCCGCGCGTGAAACTTCCGCCGTGCGATCACTGCTGTCGTCATCAACCACAATCAGTTCATAGGCGCGGCCAACGCCGTCGGCCGCGGCACGTAACTGCGCAAGTGTTTGCGGCAACACAGCCTCTTCATTCCACGCGGGAACAATGATGGAATATTCAGGCGCGGACACTTACTTCGCCAACGCCGCGGTGATTGCCTCTTGAAGCATTTTCTTTGTGTCACCAGCCGCGCCCATTTCGGCAAACGCAATGGTTCCATCTTTGTTAATAAGGATGAGCGTTGGAATACCGGTGATGCCGTATGTCTTGGCCAAAGTCTCGCCAGCCAATAAACATCCGTAGGTGTATTTCTTGGACTCCATGTACGCCTTGGCTGCGCCGTCTTTCTTTTCCCACGTGTTCACGCCAAACACCGCAACATTCTTGTCCTTAAATTCTTCGCTGATGGCTTGAATAGACGGCATGATTTGCTTGCATGGTCCGCACCATGTCGCCCAGAAATCAAGCAACACAACTTTGCCCTTGAGCGAATCAAGCGTGACTTCAGGACCAGCAAGGCTGGCCAACTTAAAGTCAGGCGCCTTGTCGCCAGCTTTGAAAGCGAGCGCGGGCGCCTTCTGCGCGCCTTCGTCCTCTTCTTCTTTCGGCGCGACGGCCTTGGTGAAACCTTCAGGCATTTTCTGCGTGAAGAGCGCTGGATCAATCGTGGAATTTATTTTCACGTTTGAATATGTAGTTGTGCTTGGCGGTGGGCCACCCATTTCAGCCATATTGTTTGATTCAGTCAGGCGTCGAGGCATGTTGTCAGAGCGCGCAAACGCGATGATTTCCGTGAAGCGCACGGTTTTTGAAACTAACTTTTCGCCTTCTTCCGCATCGCCATCTGGCTGCGGTTCAAGCGTCATTTGTCGCACAACGCGCACTACATCGCATGGAGTTCCGTCAACGGTTTCTTCTGGTTCAAGCGTGAATGACACAGGCTTTGGCGCATCCTCTTCCTCGCCGCCCATTTTTTGCTCCATGATCCAGCGTGGGAAATGTTGAATGACATCCTCCATGACTGGGTTCATGTTCTTGCCAAGATCAAGAAATGTTTTCGCGGTGAGATCGGTGACAGCGGTGCTATCCTCTTTGTTGGTGATGATGCGCGTGGGCTTTCCATCCTTTAGGTTTTCCAAACGAAATCCTGCAACGCCGTTGCCGTCCTTTGCATCGAACACCATGACAAAGCGCGCGGGTTCGCCAAAGCCTGGCGGTAATTGCTCGCCTTGTGGAATTTCCATTTTCATTTGCGTGACACCGTCAAAGCTGGTCACTTTTTTCGCGGCGGCAACCGACGCGTCATAAATGGCTTTCGCTTTTGGATCGATGGTGTCGGCGGGATTCGCGTCGGCCTTGGCCGATGCGTCCTTGAACACCATGACTTTCTTGGTCTTGCTGGGTTCGCCACCCGCGGCGCCATCATTAATGATTTCAACGTGAGTCCCAACCGCCACGCCCGATGCGGGCTTGGTTGGAGCTGCGGCTTGAGCGAAGACTTGTGCGCACAGACTGGTGGCAACGACAAGACCGATGATTGATTGATTGAAAGATTTCATGCGGACAAGAATAGCGGCGGAAATGTTTTGTGAGGCTGTTGACATTGGTAGTGTATTTTGTACAGTACCAAGAGAATGCCACTACCACTGGTTGACAAAATTGAACGCGACCTCAGCAACGGCACATCGTGGCTGGTGGTTTTAGCGGCAATTGCCCGCAGTTCCGAGCCAATTCACGGTTATGAAATTGCGCGTCAGCTCTCCCAGGAATCGCCCGAAGGTCTGAATTTTAAACAGGGCACGCTGTATCCAATGCTTCGAACTATGGAAGTGGAGGGGCTGATCAACAGCACGCTTGTTCCTTCGAATGAGGGGCCCGCGCGCAAATGTTTTCGTTTGACGGCTGATGGTCGTCGCACGCTTTCCGCGTGGATTGGTTTTTGGAAAGACAC
>CAIUGT010000070.1 GCA_903898755.1 uncultured bacterium
CAAACCCTTTTGGAGTTTCATACATGAAATCACTTTCGTCTTTGTTGATTAGTTCAGTTGTGGTTGCAATCTCGGGCACGGCGTCTGCAGCTGTTGTTACACAATGGACCTTTAATTCTTCAGATGCCCTCTTAAACCTCACTACTCCCTACATCGGCAGTGGAACCGCTTCGTATGTGGGCGGCACCGCGCCAAGTGTCAGCGCTCCCCTCTCAGGAATTGCAACCGGGTGGGTTGATGACACCACCGCCGTCTCACCGGTTGTAAATTATCGATGGACAATGACTACTTTCCCGGCAGCAGCCGTGGCAAGCGGAACAGCTGGGGCGAAGTTCGCAGTCTCAACAGCTGGATATCAAAATCTGGTTATTACTTTCGGACTTCGAAACTCAAACACATCCAGTAAGTATGCCATGCTTCAATATTCAACAAACGGTACAAACTTCGCAGACTTTGGTGACGTGATCACCGGCACCGGCGACGCGTTTACGTCGGTATCACGCGACCTGTCCGCTTTGACTAGCACAAACAACAATAGCAACTTCGCATTCCGTGTTGTTTCAGTGTTTGCCCCAGGCACTTCTGCGTATGCCGCCGCAAAGTCAACTAGTACCTACTCCACAGGTGGAACATATGGATTTGACTTGGTCACGGTCAGTGGAACCGCAATTCCATCTCCAGGCGCGGTTGCATTGATTGGCTTGGCTGGCTTGGTCGCTCGTAGACGACGCTAAGTTTGAGATTGATTGTATTTGCAACAACGTCCAACCGCCTCCATGAAAATGGGGGCGGTTGCTTTTTTGCCATTTACATTTGTGATTTGTGATTTGCGCTTACAGAAACACGCATTGGGTTCTTGCAAATATAAATTGTGAAACACGATTCAGGAGCTTTCACAAATCACATTTGCCGCAAAGTCGACATGCGCGCGGCGCGCCACACGTTGTTGACCAATTCTTAAACACACAATTGCAAATGGATAGCACGTTGTGAACAAGCCGCCGCCATGCTTACGCCCATGGAACAATTCAACATGTTGAACATGCGAACACATGCCAGCGTGTGGTCGCTTTCAAAGCGCGTTGTTTGCACAATGAAAATCATGCCTATCGCGATTGTTGCAATGGCTGCCGCGCTGAATAGCACTGCGCGCGCCGACGTGGTTGAACCAGGACAATTTGGCGCGCCGCTTCAGGTCAGTTCGGCCAGCGGCGCGCCAACACGAACACGTGCAGTGGGTACTCCAGCAAAAACGCCCTGTATCACAGGTCATTCTGAAGCGAATTACAACTGTGGAAATTCAAATCAATGGAATGTCGCCAAATCATGTGCAAACGACAGCGGCGTGAATGCGTCAACGCGCGCAGTCAATGTGTCAAACGCAGATCAGTTGAATTTGCAGCGATCGGTCGCGCCAAAAACAAATCATCTATGGAACGAGCAGGACTACTTTGGCGTGTTCAAATAAGCAGGTTGCAAATGGAATGCGTTTGCATAGTTGCATGCACTAACCACCGCTGTTGATTGCTACGACAGATTTATAAATTATCGTGGACCGCTTTGAAAGCCGCCGGCCTTTTTAAAGCCAGCTTTTTTGAAGCCGCCTTTTTTGAAGCCACCACCTTTGAAACCGCCACCACTTTTAAATCCGCCGCCGGAGCCGCCGCGTGATCCACCACCAGCGCCGCCGGAAGATGATCCACCGCGATAGCCGCCGCCAGAACCGCCACCGGCGCCGCCGCCAGAAGATGATCCGCCACGATAGCCACCACCTGAACCGCCACGTGATCCCGCGCCTGCGCCAGCGCCGCCGCCGGAAGATGATCCGCCGCGATAGCCACCACCGGAACCGCCGCTTGATGAGCCGCCACTTGGCGCGCCCTTTCTAAATCCGCCGCCTGATGGTGGGCCCTTTCGGAAACCGCCGCCAGAAGATGATCCGCCGCGGTAGCCGCCACCGGAACCGCCGCTTGATGAGCCGCCACTTGGTGCGCCCTTTCTAAATCCGCCGCCTGCGCCGCCGCCACTTGGGGCACCGGCAAAACCGCGTGGTTTGGCTTCTTTAAAGCCGCCGCGCTTGCCAAAGCCAACATGACCGCCATCGCGCGCGCCTTCTGAAGCGCCTGCGCCACGGGCCACATTCGCGCCGTCGTTGTCGCCAAAATGGTCGACAGCTTCACCACCAACATCACCGCCAGCATCGCCTTCAACGCGTGCGGAAAGTGGATGAGGAGTGCGCGGCGAATATGTTTTCTTGCCGTAATCTTTTTTCTCGCCAAACGTTTTTTTCTCAAACGGCTTTTTGCCAGAGGCTTTCTTTTCAAACGCGCGCTCGGCGAATGATTTCTTGCCCTGCGGCTTTACAGCGGCGCCGTCGGAATCACCAGCGCCTGCATCGGCAACAACTCGCGGAGGGCGAGGACCGTTTGAAGCGCTGCGTGGATATTCCTTGCGCACGCTCACATCATCTGGTTGATCTTGTCGATCCGAAGGAAACGCCGGCTCACGCACAACAGGAGCACGCTCACGCCTTGGTCGCTCAACACCATCACCCGCCGCATCGCGCGGCTGCGAAGTAGAAACACGGCCATCGCCGCCGCCAATGCGACCAGCACTTTCATCACGCGGGCGACGATCGCCGCCGCGGTCCGCGCCATCGCGGCGAGTGCCACGATTTCGTTGACGACCACCATCGCGTGTTGCGCCACGATCACCACGACCGCGACCTTCGCGACTTCTGCGGCCGCCACGTTCGCCATCGTCTGAATCCTCCACCACGGCGCCAGCAACTGGCTTCATTTCAGGCAATTCCGCGGGCATTTTGCCACGTGGAATGGGCTTGCGAATAAGACGCTCAACATTGCGCAAAAGATTGCGCTCGGAATCGTCGCAGAACGCGATTGCAATTCCAGTTGCGCCCGCGCGGCCAGTGCGGCCAATGCGATGCACGTAGGCCTCGGCGTCAATTGGTAAATCGTAATTAATAACATGCGTGATGGCGTCTACGTCAAGTCCGCGTGCGGCGACATCCGTCGCAACAAGAATACGCGTGCGTCCCGAACGGAAACCATCAAGCGCTTTGGTGCGTTGACTCTGCGCTTTGTTGCCGTGAATGGTGTCGGCTTTTTCGCCACACGAGCGCAGGCGCTTGGTGACCTTGTCTGAATTGTGCTTGGTCTTCATGAACACCAAAACGCGCTTGACCTCGGGGTCCTTGAGAATGTGGCCAAGCAGTGCGAACTTACGATCGCGCGAAACTTGATACAGAAGTTGCTCAATTTTTGGCGCGGCGCTGGCCACGGTGTGCACCGCAACGCGCACAGGATTGTTGAGCAATGAACCAGCAAGACCAGCGATGGCTGGCGGCATGGTGGCTGAAAACAGCAGTGTTTGCCGCTTGGGAGAGAGCATTTTGGCGATGTCGCGAATTGGATCAATGAAACCCATGTCAAGCATGCGGTCGGCTTCATCAAGCACAAAAGTGTGAATGTGCGCGAGAGAAATAATTCCTTGATCGATCAAGTCAATCAAGCGACCAGGCGTTGCAACAAGAATGTCCACGCCGCGCTCAAGCGCGCGCTCTTGGTGATACTGACTCACTCCACCAAAAATAACCGTGTGACGCAGGCCGGTGCCGCGACCATAGGTGGCGAAACTTTCGGCGATCTGCGCAGCGAGTTCACGAGTTGGAGAAAGAATGAGCGCGCGTGGCTCGAACATTTTCTTGGTCAACTTTTCGTTTTGTAATTTCTGAATAATTGGAAGCGCGAACGCCGCCGTTTTGCCAGTGCCAGTCTGGGCAATGCCCAGAACATCCTTGCCCGCAAGGGCCGGTGGAATTGCTTGAGCCTGAATTTCGGTGGGCGTGGTGTAACCCTCCTCAGTAAGCATGCGAAGTGTCGAATCGTCTAAACCGAGTGTTGAAAATAGAGACAAAGGTGCCTTTCGAATTTCAAGCCGAATTGGCTTGTCCACGAGATGTTTTTGTTGAGAGCGATGAAATTCGCCCCTCGTTGGATCGCCAATACTACATGAAATCCGCTTGAATTACGATGGCTTCTTGTAAAATTTTTATTTTGAACCCACTTTTTGGCGCAAATCCATGAATTACTTGGCCGCGACGATCCATTTCATGATTTTATCCGCGAGCGCATCGAAGGCGACCACAGAAGCTTGGATGTGTTCTTCCAGAGTGTCTTCAATTTTGTTGTGGCTAATGCCGTGGAGACTTTGCACAAACATCATGATGGTTGGAATACCAATTTGCGCCATGGACGCCGCGTCGTGCAGAGGGCCGGACGGCAAACGAAATTGCGTGCCCGTTGTTTCCAGAATGGCCGCGTCGCATAGATCCATAAGTTGCGGATGAAACGGAATAGGCTCGATCTCCCACAAGCGATCCCAATGCACGGACACATTTCCTTCACGCGCGAACTTTTCACTGGCCTCACGCGCGGCGCGCAACATGTTGGCCAGAGCCGCGGGATCAAGGTGACGCTGATCAAGAGTGATGCGGCAATCTTCCACTACGCTGGTGACAATGTTTGGCTTGGTGGTGCATGAACCAATGGTGCACACGCCGCCAAATTGATCAGTGATGGAATACATTTCTGGCGCCATGCGAGAGGCGGCAAGAAACGCGTCGCGCCGACGATTCATGGGCGTGCTGCCTGAGTGCGCGGCTTGACCGTGAAAAGTAATGGCGTGGCGCTCAACCCCGTACGTTCCAAGCACCGTGCCAAGAGCAAGGTTTTTGTCGAGCAAAACAGGTCCTTGCTCAATGTGAAGCTCCATGTATGCGGCGGCGTTTTTAAGTTCGCCGTGACTTTCTTTTACGCGCTCAAAATCAATGCCGACATTTTTCAGCGCCGCGGAAAGTGTGATGCCATCTTTGTCGGTGAGCACGCGCGCCTCATCCATGTCAAGCGAGCCTGCGCATGCAGCGGAACCAAACAAACTTTTTCCAAAGCGCGCGCCCTCTTCGTCGGCCCAGTCCACCAGGCGAATAGTGATGGGCGGCTTGCCGTTGAACTGCGTGTTGATACGCCGAAGAATTTCCAAACCCGCAAGCACATTCAGGCAGCCGTCAAGCCAACCGCCGTTGGGAACGGAATCCATATGGCCGCCAATGAGAAGTTCCTTGGAGGATTCGCCGCGCAATGTGCTCCACAAATTTCCAGCGGCGTCGGCGTGGGTTTCTACGGGTAGCTGAGCTAGTTTTTTAGTAAACCAAGAACGAGTGGTGCTCCACATGGGCGTGAATGCCACGCGTTGCGCGCCGTCCGCATCGCTGGTGAGCGCGCGCAAATCTTTCAGTTCATCAACGGTGCGTTTGGCTTGAAGTGCGTTTGACATGCGTGCAAGTGTGGCGAAAAACTTGCACTTCGTCGAGTGAGTTCACGGCACCACGCATTCATTCAATGGCGCGCGCGCTGAAGTGTGGCAATGCAAAGACATGAATGACCAGCAAATTGCTTGCAATGACAGGCAAATTGCCGATACTCTCAAACGCGCTCAACATGACCTTCAAGCCCCTGCTTCCATCCGAAACAATTGCCCGCAACATGGCGGATCTGCATTTACCGCTGCGCCCCCAAGAGGCAGTTGTTGAAGCCGACCGCTGCTTGTACTGCTTTGACGCGCCCTGCATTGCCGCGTGTCCAACAGGAATTGATGTGCCTGGCTTTATTAAGAAGATCGCATCGCACAATGAAGTTGGCGCGGCGCGCATAATTCTGACCGCCAACATTCTTGGAGCATCATGCGCGCGCGTGTGCCCCACCAAAGTGTTATGCGAAGGCGCGTGCGTGTTGCACGACCGCGACGAGAAGCCGATTGAAATTGGTCGCTTGCAACGCTTTGCGACAGACTTTGTGAGCGAGCGAAAAATTTCCGTGTTAAAACCGCCGGCCACAAAAAATGGAATTGCCGTTGCCGTGATTGGCTCAGGCCCCGCTGGCCTTGGCTGCGCGGCGGAGTTGGCGCAACTTGGATACAGCGTGACCGTATTTGAAAAAGAAAAATTGCCTGGCGGTTTAAACACCTACGGCATTGCGCTGTACAAAATGACGCCCGCGTTCAGCTTGGAAGAAATTGAGCTTGTGAAAAGTTTGGGCGTGAAGATTCAATGCGGCGTGACAATTGGCAAAGATGTACAAATTGCCGATTTAGAGCGGGAATTTAAGGCTATTTTTGTGGCGATTGGCTTGGGCGCTGGAAACCATCTGGGAATTCCTGGCGAAGACTTGCCGGAAGTGCTCGACGCGCTGACTTTTATCAAGCGCCTTCATAGCGAACCGCTGAACACAATTCCAATTGGCCAGCACGTAGTTGTGATTGGTTGTGGCAACACCGCCATTGACGCCGCGACACAATCAATGCGTTTGGGCGCGCAACATGTCAGCGTGGTGTATCGACGTGGCGCCGACGACATGAGCGCGTACGACTTTGAATACGCCCACGCAAAACATGATGGCGCCAAGTTTTTCTTCAACTGCATGCCAGTGGAAGTTGTGGCGCATGGCGGACATGTCAGCGGAATCAAACTTGTCAAGACGCACTTGACTGCGGCGGGCAAACTTGAAGCTGTCGCGGGCTCAGAATGGATTGAACCATGCGATATGATTGTGAAGGCCGTGGGCCAAGAGAAGCAAGTGCCGCTGCTGAAGAAATTATTTCCTGCGCTGACAATGAATGAGCGCGGAGGAATTGTGACCGACGCCGTGACTGGCGCAACCAGTGTGCCGCATTTGTTCACGGGCGGCGACTGCTCCAACGCTGGGCGCGAAGTGGTCAACGCCGTTGGCGAGGGCAAAAAAGCGGCTCATGGAATTCACCAGTTTTTAAGCAAGAAACAGCCCGAATTTCCAACTCAGCATTCGCGCCTTGGACACAAGCCTGGCGCCAGTGGCTCTGGCTTGCTGCACCCAATTCGGGCGCACGAATTAGAAGCGGCGCTTGCAAAGAAAATCTCCGCCACAAACGGTGGCAAAAAAAAGTCAAGTCAATAATCATGCGCTCATGCAACACCACGCGGAAAGCATTTCAATAATCATCACTCATGCAACGCCACGCTTACAACAGCACGCTCTAACTTAAAAACAATATGGCTGATCTCTCAAGCAATCTCGCCGGCATAAAATCACCCAATCCATTTTGGGTGGCGTCTGGTCCACCTTCCAACACGGCGTACCAAACACACCGCGCGTTTGAAGCCGGATGGGGCGGCTTGGTGTGGAAGACCATCGGCACACCTATTGTGAATGTGGCATCACGCTACTCCGCGCTGAACTTTGGAAATCAGCGCATGATTGGCTTCAACAACATTGAGTTGATCAGCGACCGCTCGCCCGAAACAAATTTCGCTGAAATTGCCGAAGTAAAAAAACGTTGGCCACATCACGCGGTCATTGCGTCGCTGATGGTGGAGACGCGCGAAGAGTGGCGCGAGTTTGTAAAGCGCGCCGCCGACTGTGGAGCCGACGGCATTGAACTGAATTATGGTTGCCCACACGGAATGTGTGAGCGCGGAATGGGTAGCGCCGTGGGCCAGCAACCTGAAGTTGCAGAGCGCATTACCAGTTGGGTTATGGAAACCGCCACCATTCCAGTCATAGTGAAATTAACGCCAAATATCACTGATATCACAGCGGCCGCGCGCGCCGCCAAACGCGCCGGCGCCAACGCTATTTCGCTCATCAACACAATTAATTCCATCACCAATGTGAACTTGGACACGTTTGTGCC
>CAIUGT010000071.1 GCA_903898755.1 uncultured bacterium
CAAGGCGAAAGTTTTCTCGCTGAACTTCTTGGCGCACGAATGTCGCGTGATCGCAATCCATTGATCGGCACCACGGCAAGCGGATCCATTGTCACGGCGCGCATTCGCGCAGTGGATGCGGCTGCGGATTCCGCGGCCATGGAAAGCGCGATGCACGAGATTGAACAATTGTGGACGCCATACGCGTTTGGTCGAGATCAAGAAACGCTCGCGGGCGCGCTAGGAAAATTGCTCATTTTGCGCAATGAAAGAGTGTCTTTGGCTGAAAGTTGCACGGGCGGTTTAGCTGGAAGTTTCATCACCGCGCAAAGTGGTTCCAGCGCCTGGTTCGCCGGTGGTGCGGTGACATACGCCAACGGCGCCAAAATAGATTTGCTGCAAGTGCCCAATGAACTTCTTGCTACGCACGGAGCGGTCAGCGCGCCAGTAGCGCTGGCCATGGCTCGCGGGTGCGCCGCTTTATTCAAGACGCAGTGGTCCGCCAGCATCACCGGAATTGCAGGACCGTCTGGTGGAAGCGAAACAAAACCAGTGGGTCAAGTGTTCATTGGAATTTGTGGACCGCGATTTGAAGCCGTGAAACAATTTCACTTTCCAGGTGAACGTGCATCTATTCGAGACCGCGCCGCTAAGGCCGCGCTTGCGTTGTTGCGTTTCGCATTGCTGGGCCATGAAGCGTTCGCCGCTCCAATGATTTGGGAGTCAAAAAAGAATGCTTGATACGGACTTTGTTCAGGAAAAATTTGATCCAGCCAAACTCGCCGCCATCGCGCTGGGATCAAACATGGGCGACCGAAATAATTTGTTGCGCCAAGCATTGCGCGCCATCATTCATCAAGGCGTGCTCACGCATGTGCGAGCTAGTTCCGTGTATGAAACAATTGCCGTAGGCGAGCGCGCGGGTGGACACTTTCTCAACGCGGTGATCACGGGAAGTTGCTCGCTCACGCCGCAAGAATTACTGGCCGCGTGCATGCGCATTGAGCAATCTCTTGGAAGAAACCGCGCGGTGGAGGGGCAGGGCGGACCGCGCACGATTGACTTGGATGTCTTATTTTTCGGCCAGCGCGAAGTGCGTGAGCTAGGTTTAATTTTGCCACATCCCCGCATGTTTTCAAGGCTTTTTGTCATGCAGCCATTGGCGGAGATCGCGGGAGATTTGGTTCTGCCAACTCAAAAAGAGAGCGTACACTTCCTCCTCGCATCGCTGGATCGCACGGCGATGGGCAGTTGTGTTGGATCGTTGGAATGTTGAATTGGGTTTGAATGTGTGTCAACCATTTCTCCGTGTGGAGAAAGACAATCGATTGAAAATCATCTCATTGGAGTTCACATGAACAAGTCGCCGTTATCCGTGTTGTTTTGCATGATCTGCTGCGCCAACGTGAGCACAGTTTCAGTGTGCTTGGCACAAGCTCCAAGTGCTGCGCCTGCAACTCCCGCACCGAGTGCGCCAACAACGCCTGCAACAGCGACACCAAACGCGGATCAAAATGACATGTCTGGCGCTCCAATGTCCGGCGAGCCAATGCCTGGGGCTCCAATGGAAATTCCACCAGAATTCAAAGCGCCCGCGCCTTCCACCACATGGAGCGCCGATGAAAAGTCAGCGGCTTCGGCTGCCAAAGCGGCCGAGTCCGTCAAGGCGCTTCCAGCGAAGTACGCGTCCATTCCTGCCATTGAAGAAACCATGATCATTCGCTCGCCACAGTTTCAAGGCAAAGATCAACGAGTACAACTGATCACAAGCAAGGGCGGAGACGCCAAGGTCATGATGCCCGGCATCACACTGACTCGTTTGAAGGATCAGGTTTATGTTGAGATGGATGGTCGACCCAAGTACGCGCAACTGAAGCAAGAGGGAACCACATTGAAAGCGCTCAGTGAAGTGATGGGCGGCAAATTGCCTTTGCCTACGCTTATTTTCCTTGGTGGCGATCCAGCCGACGCGGCCGCAGCTTTGACTCTTGGACAGAATCCGACCATTGTTCCAAGTGGTTTTCGCGTGGGCGTTGAAGGCAAGCCTGATCAGATTTTGTTGGTCGATCCACAAGGAACCGAAGTGGTCGCCAGTGTTGATCCAAAAACTGGTTTGGTGACCGCTATTGAAATGTCCTTGACCAATCCGCAGTTTCCAGCGGGCATGCGCTTGCCAATGACCATCACATTTGATCGCAAAGTTTTTGACGCAGGTCTTCCAGCGCCAATCGCATTTGATCCAGCAGGTCGCAAAATGACAGCGTCGCTTGACTCTCTCGACCAACCATTTGATGTTGGAGACCCCGCGCCGGATTTCGCGTTGCAAACCACTGATGGCGCAACTGTTTCCCTTGCGGATTTAAAAGGCAAAGTGGTCGTGTTGGATTTCTGGGCCACATGGTGCAAGCCTTGCATGATGGGACTTCCATTGCTTGACACCTTTTCCAAATGGGCCAAGGAAAGCGGGAAGCCAATCGCGGTGTACGCCGTCAATGTCATGGAGCGAGTTGCTCCGGGACCAAACGCAGCAACGGAGCGCGCAAAAATGGTAAGTGAATTTTGGAAAGGCAAGGCATTTTCTTTCCCGACTTTGATTGACACCAACGACAAGGCTGGCAAGGACTTTCAATTGACTGGAATTCCTTTCACCGTGGTCATTACGCCAGATGGCAAAATTGCCGGTGTTCACATGGGTTTTGACGAGGCCGCCGTTGACAATTTAAAGAAGGATGTCGAAACCGCTTTGGCGACCAAGGGTTGATGCGCAAGCATCGCGCCAAATGTTTTTGGATGCAAGCCTGGGCCGCACGTTGAACTTGCGTGCTTGGTTCTTTGTGCCCGCATGTTGCGCCGTGTTGTTCTTGTCGCACGGAGTACGCGCGAATTCCATGGTCGACAATGGATATGAGGCCGCAATCGTTGACCCAGTCAGTCGCGCATTTATTTTTGATTCAGCGTTGGATCAGTGGGCGGAACTTGCAACAGCTTGGTCAACATCTTCGGGCGCGGCCAATTGCAAAGTCACCGTCGCGGTGCAAGATGGCGACTTGGCATCTGACCGCAACGCGCCAACAAGCGTGATCGCGTGGGACGCGGCGGACAATAAATTTTCATTGGCGCGCAATTCGTTGACGGTGGTCATTGATTCCAAGCGACTGCGCGCAATGCGAGCGGGGGGCGACGCGGCGGTGGATCGTGTTGTGACTGCGGATCCAGCGATCGTGTTTCGACAAGAGATCCCTGAAAGTCCGTGGCCGCAACTTGGCATGGCGTTGCGAAATCAATCCCAATTCTGGTGGAAAGACATTGATCCAGAACTTGGTGAAGTGGCGTTCAAGTCATTGGTGAAAAAAGATGACGGCACAATCATTGTTCTGCTTGAGGGAAAATTTGGTTCCTTGGAACTCGTTTTTAACGGCCAGACTTCCACTCTATTTGCAGCCACGAGGCGAATTGAAAGCGGTCCACGCGTTGCAAAGAACGCCGCGATTGAATGGCGAATGACATTTGATTCCATTGAAATTCCCGCAGGAATGTTGACGTTGGATGTGGGCGATCGCCGCCG
>CAIUGT010000072.1 GCA_903898755.1 uncultured bacterium
GGACAAATCCATTGATAAAGACGGGCCAATTGATTCAAGTTTGGTTCAATTGGTCAACGGCATCATTCTCAAAGGCGTCATGGCCAGGGCCAGCGATATTCATTTTGAGCCCCGCAAAAACAGCGTGCTTGTGCGCTTTCGTGTTGACGGCGAGTGCGAGGAAATTTCCCAGCTACCCAAGACCAATCAAGCGGGCGTGCTCGCTCGGTTGAAGTTGATGGCTGGCGTGAACATGTCGGAGCGACGCATTCCACAGGACGGTCGCATTAAAATGGCTGTGCCAAAGTTGGATGCCGCCGGCCAGCCGGTGATGGAACTGAATGAAAAAACAAAATTGATGGCGCCGGTTGTGGACCAAGTTGACTTTCGTGTCAGCACGTGTCCCGCGACAAACGGCGAAAGCGTGGTGCTTCGTATTTTGCGTCCAGATAGCGTGCGCATTGGTTTGCTGAACTTGGGTCTTGAACAAGACATGTTGGACACGTTCAACAAGGTCATTCGCAAACCCAACGGCATCTTCCTAGTCACAGGTCCGACTGGTAGCGGCAAAACCACCACGCTGTATTCCGCGCTCGCGGTGCTGAATCGTCCCGACAAAAAAATCATCACCGCCGAGGATCCTGTTGAGTACAACTTCAAAGGCATCAATCAGGTTCAAGTGCGTGAACAAATTGGTCTCACATTTCCGTCCATTCTGAAATCCATGTTGCGCCAAGCGCCCAACATTATTCTGGTCGGTGAAATTCGTGATCGAGAAGTGGCCGACATCGCAATTCAAGCCGCGCTCACTGGACACTTGGTGTTCAGCACGCTGCACACCAACGACGCGCCAAGCGCCATCACGCGTTTGGTGGACATGGGCGTGAAGCCATTCCTGGTCGCCAGCAGTATTCAGGCCATCATGGGTCAACGTCTTGCGCGCATCTTGTGCGATAAATGTAAGAAACTCGATCCAGATCCAGATCCAAAGATTTTGCGCTTAGTAGATATTGCCGACTCTGAAAAAGACAAGGTCATGATGCCTGTGGGTTGTGAAGAATGTGGTGGTGCTGGCTATCGCGGCCGTCGCGGCATCTATGAAATGATGGTGATGAACTCAGAAATTCGCAATCTCGCCTTTGAGCGAGCGGGTATCTCCAAACTTCGCGCCGCGGCAATCCGCTCAGGCATGCGCACGTTGTTGGGCGACGGCAAGCTCAAGATTTTGCGCGGCCGCACAACCCCAATTGAAATTTCTAAGTTCGCTCAAGCTTCAACCTTCGATCCTTCCACGGTTGGCGCCTAACGCTCGCTCAATCAGTGATCCCTTCCAACGGAGAAAACATAAATGTCCAGCGGTGAATCAAGTCCTTCAAAACCATCGAGTGGCAGCACGGTTCAAATCGACCGCCTTCTCGATGTCATGGTCAAACAAGACGCGTCCGATCTTCACATTACGGTAGGGCGCCCACCAACCGTTCGTCTGAACGGTCGTTTGCGCAATCTGCAAACAAAAATCCTAGACCCTGATGACACCATGGCGCTGATGAAGTCCATTACGCCTGAAAAAAATCAGGCGGAGTTTCAAGAAGTCGGTGGAACCGACTTTGGATTTAGTTTCAGTGAAGCGGCGCGCTTCCGAGTGAGCGTGTTTCGCCAAAAAACATTCGTAGCCATGGTGCTTCGACTTATTCCAAATCGACTTCTCACTTTTGAGCAGATTGGTTTACCCGAAATTTCCCGCGAGTTGATCAAGCGTCCCCGTGGACTTTTTCTGGTCACAGGTCCAACTGGTAGCGGAAAGACAACCACGATCGCCACCATGGTTGACTATGTGAATACAAATTTTGAGAAGCACATTGTGACCGTGGAAGATCCGATTGAGTATTACCACGTGCATAAAAGATCCATTGTGAATCAGCGTGAAGTTGGAGCGTTAAGCGACGTTCCAAGTTTCGCCGATGCTCTGCGCCGCGCGTTGCGCCAAAATCCCGACGTGATTCTGGTGGGTGAAATGCGTGATCTTGAAACAATCGAGGCGGCTATTAAAGCGGCGGAAACAGGCCACTTGGTGTTTGGAACGTTGCACACCACTGGCGCGGCTGGAACCATCAACCGAATTATTGACGCCTTTCCAGTGAATCAGCAGGAACAAGTTCGCGTGCAGCTTTCTACAAGTTTGCTGGCCGTATTAAGTCAGGTTCTTTTGGCACGCACCGACAAGCCAGGCCGAATCGCTGGATACGAGTTCATGGTGGTCACTCCGGCCATCAGCAATCTCATTCGTGAAAGCAAGACCTTCCGAATTGACTCCGCCATTCAAACTGGAAAGAAATTCGGTATGCAATTGCTTGATGAGCATCTTTGGTCCATCTTTAGCAAGGGCATAATTACCGCTGAGGAAATGATCGAAAATTCACGTAATCCAGGCGACCTAAAAGATCGGATTCGCAAGACTGGCGGAACCGTTCCTGGCATGGAATTTGATAGCCCATCAGAGACAATTTCCTAAGGCACCTTGCCTCTCATTCAAGTTATCTGTCAAAATAGAATTCCCATTCCTGTATTTTGAATGTCGATTTCAAGAATCATTAACAAGTCCGAATTTACGCAGACGCAATTATCACTCAAATAATTAGGAACTACATCTTTCCCCAAGTCGAATGTCCCCGTGAAGTCGCAGCTCATTACATGCGAATTCACAAGTTGAAATTCAGTTAGGATCTTTCTTGCCATGGCCGAAACACAAACTCTTAATTTTGATCCCACAACCGATCGCTTTATCCAAGAGCTCAAAGGTCGAAGATTTGGTCGCGCACTGACCAAGTTGGGCAAGGTCACTCGCGAGCAAGTTCATCAAGGACTTGAACTACAAAAGACAACAAGCAAGGGCAAGAAGCTTGGAGACATTTTAGTTGAAATGGGTTTGATTCAACCCGTTGATGTGCTCATGACATTGGCGGGAATGGCTGGCATGAAATTTGTGTCGCTCAAGGGACGCACCTTTGATGAAGCGACCATGAAATCCGTCAGCCCTGAAATGGCGCGCAACGCGGGAATTGTTCCAATTGAATTCAACGCCTCAACCAAGCAATTGGTTGTTGCAATGAAGGAACCAGGAAACTTTGCCGCGGTGGACACTCTGCGAAACATGCTGGGTTACAAAGTGTCCGCGGTCGTTGCGCCCGCTGAAGAAATTGATGCCGAACTGAAGGAGCACTATCAAGCTAAAAGTACTCTCAAGGAAATTTACGCGGATACCGCCGCCAACTCAACGGTGGCCGCGCTTGCGGGTCGCGGAGCAAGCATTGATCAAGCCACTTTAATTGACGCTGCAAGCGACAACCAAGTTGTGCAACTTTTAAATTACGTTCTCATGCAAGCCATTCGCGACAAGGCCAGTGATATTCATCTGGAACCTTTCGAGGATGAATTTAAAATGCGCTATCGAATTGACGGCGTGTTGTATGACATGGAATCACCAGATAAAACGTTGGCAATGGCTATTGTCAGCCGCGTGAAGGTCATGGCCAAGTTGGACATTGCCGAGCGTCGCCTTCCGCAAGACGGACGCATTGAATTGAATTTGGGTGGCGCGCCAGTGGATCTTCGTGTGGCCGTGCTTCCAACCATGTTTGGCGAAAGCGTTGTTATGCGCGTTTTGGATCGTGGCAATGTGCAATTAAGTTTGGACCGTGTTGGCTTGCGCGAAGATGACCTTGAAAAAGTGAACGGGCTGATTAATAAACCAAACGGAATTGTCATTGTGACGGGTCCAACCGGTAGCGGTAAAACCACCACCTTGTACGCGGCGTTGAACTCGCTGAATGACATCACCACCAAAATTCTCACCGCTGAAGATCCCGTTGAATATGACATTGAAGGTCTTATTCAATGCCAAGTGAATCACGAGCAGGAACTTACCTTCGCCAAACTATTGCGCAGTTTTTTGCGTCAAGATCCTGACATCATTCTGGTGGGTGAAATCCGCGATCTTGAAACAGCGCAAATCGCCATTCAAGCCAGCTTGACCGGCCACTTGGTGTTCAGCACGTTGCACACCAATGACGCGCCAAGCAGCATTCTTCGATTGATGGATCTTGGCGTGGAAAGTTTCCTTCTTACCGCAACGCTTGAGGCCATTATTGCGCAACGCTTGGTACGCCGCGTGTGCGCCGGTTGCAAAGAAAATTTCATGCCAAGTGAAGAGCAACTCATGGAACTTTCATTGCGTCCCCAAGATGTTGCAAACCGCACATTCGCCCGTGGATCAGGTTGCGAGAAGTGCAACAAAACTGGTTACAAGGGTCGTCTTGCGTTGTATGAAATTATGTCGATGGACGACACCCTTCGTGAACTTGTTATGACACAGGCCAGCACGGCTGTGTTGAAAATGGAAGCTCGCAAGCGGGGCATGCGCACGCTTCGTGAAAGCGGCATGTTGTCTATTTACGACGGTCAAACCACCATTGAAGAAGTTGTTCGAGAAACCCTTGGCGAAGAATAAATCAGGAGCAAGCGTTCGCGCTTAACACATGCCAACATACGCCTACAAAGCAATGACCGCGGCGGGCAAAGCCCAAAGTGGCACCATGGACGCCCCATCAAGTGATGAAGTGAGCAAGGCGCTTCGTGGACAAGGCTTGTTTCCCACGGATGTGCGCGAGCAAAAAGCGGCTAAGCCCAAAGAAGAAAAACTAAAGTCCGCCAAAAAGAAGGGCAAAGGCTTGGGTTTCTCCATGCCTGGCCGTGTCAAGACCAAAATCATCACAAACTTCACGCGCCAACTCAGCACATTGCAAGACGCTGGTCTGCCGTTGCTGCGCAGCATGCAAATTTTGGAGCAGCAGCAAAAACCAGGCAAACTTAAAAAGATTCTTGGTGAAGTGTGTGAAGATGTCGAAGGCGGCACCACGCTCAGCGAGTCCTTCTCCAAGCATCCAAAAGCATTTGATCGTTTGTATTGCAAAATGGTTGCCGCTGGCGAGGTCGGTGGCGTGCTTGACGTCATTTTGCAACGACTCGCGGACTTCATGGAAAAAGGTGAGCGCCTGAAGCGCCGCATTAAAGGCGCAATGATTTATCCAGCGTGCGTTATCTCCATCGCGGTGCTGATTGTGACGGGCATTATGTATTTTGTTATTCCAAAGTTCGTCACCATTTTCAGCGACTTCGGCGTGAAATTGCCAGCGTTGACTTTGTTCTTAATTGACACAAGCAATTGGATCGCGGGAACAACTAGCAAGGATCAAGCCGTGCCCGGAGTGGTTTGGGTCTTGGTGTCCCCGTTTTTATTGGTGATTGTTTTTAAGTTGCTGCGCAAAACAGATTTTGGTCGGGCCGCATTCGATGTGCTCTTTGTGAAGGCGCCGGGGCTGGGCAATTTGGTGCGCAAGACCACCATTGCTCGTTTCACGCGCACCTTGGGAACTCTCATTAGCGCGGGTGTTCCAATTCTGGAAGCTGTTCTGATAACGCGCGACACATGCGGCAATTGGATTTACGAGCGCGCTTTAAACAAAGTGCATGATTCCATCCGCGACGGTGAAAGTTTCGCCTCGCCACTGCGCGCAAGCAAAGTGGTGGACAGCCTTGTGGTGAACATGATCGACGTGGGTGAGGAAACCGGCGACATGGATGTCATGTTGACCAAGATCGCCGACAACTACGACGAAGAAGTCGATGTGGCCGTTGGAAGCTTGTTAAGTTTGCTGGAGCCATTCATGGTCATTGTGCTTGGTGGAATCATTGGAACCATTGTGTTGGCGTTGTTCCTACCACTTGTCAGCATGATTGAAAGCGTTTCTGGCGGTGGCAAAAAGTGATTCATTCACTCCAACAAAAAAAACAGTTGTGCCGATTCAATCAAACTCGGCCAGCGTTCACGTTGATCGAGTTGTTGGTGGTCATTGGAATCATCGCGCTGCTTGTTGGCTTGATCATTGTCGGCATCGGCGCCGCGCAAAGACGCGCTCAGCAAGTGAACACCAAGTTTCTCATGAGTTCCATTTCGCAAGCGTTGGCCCGTTTCAAATCGGACCATGGCTACTACCCGCCAGTGCTGGGGGATCCATCTCAAATTTTGACATATCCAGCCACGCCTCCAGTCACTCTTACAAAAGGTATTTTGGGTTGGACTGTTACAACCTCCACGCCGGCAACCAATGTTGGCTACATGCGGGATTTATTGCTGCCGCCCTACAACAAAAGCGCTGGAGCAACCGCCACAACCAAAGTGAGTCAATGGACAAGCGATGAGGGCAAAGCCTTGCAAAATTGGAATAGCGTCACCACGCTTCCAGAATATCTTTTTGGCGCTGGTGATCGCTCCGCCGATGGCTATGGAATTTGCGGCGAGTTGCCCGACACACTTCCAAAAGATTTAACGGCTGGTCAACGTGAACTTCCGCGCGCGGGCATTCGCTCGCCTGGACTTGATGGTGTTTGGGGCGCGGCACTTCAGCCCATTATGAACACAGACATGAACGCCACTTCGCCAACTCCAACTGCTGGCGCTTCCTACACCGGTCTCACGTTGGGCAGTCCAACGCTCAAGGGACTTTTTTACACTCGTAATTTGGCGCTGCCTAGTCAAATTCTTGTGGACACAACCACGCCCGCGTCGGGTCTTGGCAACGACAATTCCAAATGCATTTTGCGTTGCCGTCCAAACTTGGAGGGAAAAGTTTTTGGCCCTTATTTGGAAATGAAAGATCCATCCATTCTTGGCGGCGTGAAAGGAATCATTGACACAGGCGCCCGCAAAGGTGAACTTGACATTGTCCGCGCCAGCGACAACGACGCCAATTTTGATCGCTACCCAAAAGTGATTTTGGATTATTGGGGTCAACCTATTCGCTACTACCGCCGTGGTTATGTGAATTTAACGCCCAACACTCCGGACCAAGCCACAGACGGAACTAACTTTGATCTTGGCGATTTCTTTGCGTTGCGCCCAGCCAAGGGTGATCAAGGTGAATTTGTTCCAGACGCGCAAGCAAAAACGGATGTGCTTGATGATGAAAATCCCGATCTTCCTACTTCCACGACCATGAATGGAAAAGATCGTTCGTCGACTCCGCGACTTCGTGGCGCAGAATTTGCTTTGCTGTCTTCTGGTCCTGACAAAAAATTGGACCGCACTCGGCGCATTGCATTGACCGGCCCAAATAAAGATGTGGATGTGAACGCGGACAATATTGTGGAGACCGGCCCTTGAAGCGCGCCACCACGGGCTTCACGCTGGTTGAATTGCTCGTGGTCATTGGCATTATCGCCATTTTGGCAAGCATGGTATTGGCGGTCAGTGGCGGCGTGCTTGCGACAAGCGAGCGCAAGCAAGTGGAGGATACGTTCACGCTGTTGAACAAGGCCATTCAAGAAATGGAACTCACGCGCGGACAAGAATTGGTGTTCTCACGGAAAAAAAATGCGAGTGATCCTGCAGAACTTACTTTTTATGACATACAGGAGGATCCCTCCGCAACGACCGCTTACATCATGCCCAAGTTGTTGGCACTGTTGATGAGCAATGACCGCAGCCGAGAATTTATTAACAAGATCAATCCAGATTTTCTAAAGCGATCTGGTTTAGGAACGACCGCAAGTCCATATGTTCTTGATCTTGTTGATGCTTGGGGCAACCGCATCGCAGTGGTTCCATGTGGTCGACCCGCCACGGAACGAGAAATGCGTAGCGCCTATCGCACCGTCGGATCCGTCAAAGGCAATCCAATTACGGCGGACCCACTGGGTATTGGCATTGACAGCGTTGACCGCACTGTGCGCACCAACGACGAAAAAAACTTGGGTATTTGCAATGGTCGTAGATGGACTTTTGTTTCACGTGGTTCGGATGGATCGCTTGGCGTCCCCACATGGAACACAACTGCAACTGCAAAACAGCGGGACGGAAATTCCGATGGCATTGATGACTGGGCCGACAATATTTTTTCGCAAACGCTTACCGAACCCGTGGTGACATTGCCATGACTAGTGTTCCCATTTCAATCTTGAATCACAAGCGTTGTAACCGAACTGGGTTGAACACATTCACCAGGCTTCGTGGCGGCTTCACGCTTATCGAACTCATGGTGGTCATTGGCATTCTTATTTCGCTGGCCACATTGACCGCTATTAGTGTTTCCAAAGTGACCAAAGACGCGCGCTTGTCCAAAGCCGTCAGTCAAGTCATGAATGCTCTTGAAACAGCAAGAACTCTTGCCATTAAGGAGCACCGCATTGTCATGGTG
The DNA here is from genome assembly GCA_903898755.1 of uncultured bacterium. Lineage (GTDB taxonomy): Bacteria > Planctomycetota > Phycisphaerae > Phycisphaerales > SM1A02 > SYAC01. Next base: position 8,232 of record CAIUGT010000072.1, read on the forward strand.
GTGTTCACGGTGAAGACGGAACGAACGGGTTCAACTGTTTCTGGAGGCGTTTTCACCGACACAATCAAACGGCAGTGGACGCGAATTCTGGCAACTCGACTGCGCGATGAATTGGTGAACAACAGTGCCACCGCCACCACCGCCAACCAAGGTTCGGTCTTCATGGACATGTTTGAGCAGCACCCAAGTTTTTCGCCCATTGATTTGCCTGAGGGAATAAAAGTTGCTGCTCCGCAAATGGATTACGAACGCAATGATGATGTTTGGATTACGCAGCCAACATTCCGTGACAACAACACAAATTTTGACGACATGGAATATGGATCACTCATTGGCGTCATGTTCGACGTAAATGGATCGTTGCTTTCTAAAATTACAGGTGGCGGCAGCGCCAACCAAGCAATGGGTCGCTACGCGGTGCTTGACATGGATCAGAATGGTTTGCAACTGCCTTTGAACGCCAAAGAAAACGGAGCTGGTTGGTTTACCTACAACATTGAAGGGGAAGAACCAAACATTCAGTTGGCGCCGTTTCTTTCCGTGTTCAATGACACTGCCATGCGCGAGTTGTACGACGTGAACACATGGAAGGGACCAACCTTTACCGCGAACTGGGTTCCTCCATGTTCATCATTCGCGTCAGGGCGCACGCGTATGAATTGCGACCAGACCGAGTACATCAATCAATTTGGTGAAAAAATTTATTTCAACCGCTACACGGGTCGCGCGGAGTCCATGAAGCGATGAACCGACGCGCCTTCAGTTTGGTTGAGCTCATCATTGCCATCTTTATTCTTGGTATTGGCATGATCTCCATCGCCGCGCTCTTTCCAGCGGGCATTAAGCAGCAGGAGATTGCGGAGGATGATGTCTATGGTCCGCTTGTGGCCAAACACGCTATGGAATTGTTGCGCACGCGCTTGAAGCAGGAGGACTTTGGTTCTTTTGAGGATTTCTCATCGGACACAAATACTGTGCGTGATCCAGTTCCGCTTCAAAGCAGCACCAATGTTGGCACGGGTGCATTTGCTAGCACAATTGCCAAAGATTGGATTTGGAAACGTCCTGGGTTCATCACTGTGGACGACGCTTCTTCCACCGGTTGTGATGAAGCAGGCATGTACGACATTTTTAGTTACTACAGCACTCGCAAAAATGTCGGGGGCACTCGATCAGGAACCAAGCCCCCAATTCCTTCAGAATTCACGCCAACAACTCTCTTGTCCGACGTTGCTATTACAACAACTGGTCGAAATCGTTTATACGGAATTCCATACAACCGTCGAATCTATGACGAGCAATTTGACGTCACACAACCAAATTACGCGTGGACCTACTCGCAAAATGGAATTCCCACCTCGGGATCTTTTCCAAACGGAAATAATCTTTCCGCCAACGCATTGCGCGAACCGGCGGTGTTTATCACGCAACGCGAACGCTATTGGCCCATGCCCGCCAACGCTGTTGGTGTCACCCCAACACCAAAGTATGTGTGGGATTGCATGTTCCGCAGATTCAATGGTCGCATTCTTGTTGGCATGTTTGTGTACCGCGTTCTTCCCGCCAATGGTTTGCGTGGTGGCAATTATGCCGACAACAACGGTCAAACCATGGGCACGCCATATGTCAGCGCGCAAGTGACTGCTTCCATTGACTCCACAAATGCGCCACTGATTGCCAACTATCCTCCCATTCCGCAGTGGGTTTCAAACCGTTCACCCATGAGCAATTTATCGCTGACCAAAGGCGATGGCGCAAGCAACAAGTGGGGCGCTGGCGGTCTTGACGCCAAAGTTGGCAGCACAATGGACGCATCGAAATACAGCCCCAACCGCGACGATTGCGGTGTCCCTGGAACTGGACCCAGCACTACAGCGCTGACCGATCCAACCGCGCTGACCTATTCCGAAACGTGGCAGCAACCTGGTCAATGGATGATTGATCAATACAACAATGTTCACCATGTCATTGAAGGTCGCCGCACGCACGATGACGGTCCCGTGATTTTGGCCAAGCCAGTTCCGCGGCAGCCGTATTCAAATGCGTTGTTTGATTCAGCCAATAGAACTTTAATAAGTGGCTCTCAAAGCGAAGCATTGTTGGCTACACCCGATTCTGGTGGCGACGCGCTTCAAGGCATTCAAGATTTGTGGTTTGTTCCACCCTATGACGCCAACGGCAATCAACTGCTTCCAGTTTTTGCCTGCGTGGAGGAGCTGTAATGTTGCGACGCGCATTCACATTGATTGAATTGTTGGTCTCGCTGTCTGTGTTGTTGGTGGTCATTATCGCCACGGCCAGAATTTTTGGAACCACTAGTAAAGTGGCTGCCATTGGCGAAGCCAGCGCCGACTTGCAAGCCACAGCCACCGCTGTGGAGAAGGTGATCCGCGGCGACATTGAACGCATCGCGCGCGATGGCGTGCTTGCCATTCAATGCGTGGCTGTTCGCAACGACGTCAATCGCTCAACCACATATCCGCAGGCGCCATTGCTTGATACAACCAAGGCTGTCACCGATTTTGTACGCTGCGACCAGTTGGTGTTCTTTGGTCGTGGCCGTGAATCAAGCCAAGTGTATTTGGGTACGCGCGGCGGGTCGCGCTCTGATGCCGCTTACGCGGTGAACTTGTTTCCATCTGGCACTCTTAACATTACGCCCGAGTTCACATCTCAAGAATTCATGGTTCGCATTGGCCACGGCGTGCAATTTCCAACTTTACTTGTTGACAGCAACAATCCAACACTGCGACCAGATGCCGACTTTTTTGACACCGTGGCAAAAGGAAATCCACCAGTGCCTTGGATGTGGAGTCCCACACCAGTCATGTCTAGTTCCTACTTTGATGGAGCCGCCAACACATTGAAATACATGGCTGGCCAACCAGAAGCCAGGCAGTGGACTTTGGCGCGTCAAGTTATTTTGCTTGCGGATGACGGGATTAACACATCTCAACCACCGACTAGTAAAAACTTGACATGGTTTCATGAGACGACTCAAAGTGGTAGTGGTGGAAATTGGTCTGGCGGCATGACCGCCAATAGCGCAACCGGAATTGCGCAGTATGGTCCTGCACTTGGTGGAAGCGCAACGCCGGATTCAACCGCCACAAACTTTGTCATTCCACAAGACAACTTGTTTCCCAACCGCGCGTTGACATCTTCACGTGTTGACATTGCCGCCACTTCCATTGCGGACTTTCGCGCGCTGATTGAACAAGGCGCGACCTCCGCTTACTTTTCCAAGGACTTTAATTTTGATTCGACA
>CAIUGT010000073.1 GCA_903898755.1 uncultured bacterium
ACGCGCGCGGCGTCGGCGTTGTTGAAAATAAGCCGCACGACGGCGTGATCGCTTGAATCCAAAATACTGAAGGCCGCCAAATTCAGACCTGATTGATCGTCACACTTCTGCAGAAGATCAAGCAACTTTCCAACCTTGTTATCAAGGAAAACGCCAAACTGGCGCACCGATGGCGGGGTGTAACCTTGCTGGGTTTCTTGTGGAAGAATGCTCATGTGAGGGGGCAAGAATATAGCCGCGAATGAGGAATGCGTTGCAAGAAGTATTTGCGTTGAATTTGCAAGCGTAATTTCATTGCGAGACAGCAAACACGCACCTGATACTTTGAAACTATGACATCAAAGAATCGATCGCATATGAACCGTTGGCACATTCTGTTTGTGTGGGTGATTGTGATGGGTGGCCAACGCGTTTGCATGTCGCAAACAACTTCCAACTCCGCAGTATTGCGCGAGGCCTTTGACGCCATTCAAACTTTTCGAGATCGCGAAGACCCAATGGAGGCCATCGCCAACGGAAGACCAGGCGACGCGTTTCGAATCAGCGACCACAGCGCGGCCGCCATCGCGCGCCGTGACAAGGAAACAATTGGCTTGTTGAAGGCGCTGCAAACAGTGCCGCGCGAAGGGCTCAGTGATTCCGAATTGCTTGACCTTGATCTTGTCATTCGCGACCTGTCTTTGGATGTGCAGGCACAAAAGTTTCTTGGGCACTTGCTTGTGATTGGCCCGCTTGGTGGACCTCAACAATCCATTGCGCAAATGTGCGACCGCATGCCGTTTGAGCGCGCCAATGATTTGCAAGCGCACACCGCACGTTTAGAGCAAGTGCCCAAGCAACTTGCCGACGACCAAGCGTTGCTGGAGGAGGGATTGCGCCAACACATCACGCCGGCCAAAGTGATTTTGCAGGGAATTGACGCGCAATTTGCGGCAGTGATCGCTGGAAAGTTGGACACGCTGCGCGCCCCATTTTTACGCGAGTACTCAGATGTGACGCCAGAGATGCGCGCACAATTGTTGGAACGAGCGGACAAGGCGATAGAAAAAATTCTGGCGTCCATGGCGGCCATGCGTAATTTTATTCGTGATCGCTATATGCCCAATTGCCGCGATGACATTGCCTGCGCGGCCCTGCCCAATGGACAAGAGTGGTATGCATTTCGTTTGAACCAACAAACCACCACCAAGCTGTCGCCCAAAGAAATTCACGCGCTGGGATTGTCGGAGGTGGCGCGTATTCACGCGGAGATGTTGGTTGTGATTCGCAAGACTGATTGGTTCGCCAAAGACCCCGCGCTGACCGCGCTCAGCGACGAAGAATTGTTCTTTCGCTTCACGGCATACTTGCGCAGCGATGCGCGATTTTATTATCAAAGTGCCGAGGAATTGCTGCGCGGCTACCGTGACATTTGCAAACAAATCGACGCGCACTTGCCAGAACTGTTTGGAACGTTGCCGCGCCTGACCTACGGCGTGCGCGAGATTCCGCGGTTTATGGCGCCTAGTCAAACCACCGCGTATTACCAGCAAGGCAGCATGGATTCGGGCAATCCTGGATGGTTCTACGCCAACACATTCGCGCTGAATCAGCGGCCAAAATATGAAATGATTCCGCTGGCGTTGCATGAGGCGGTGCCGGGACATCATTTGCAAATTGCGCTCACGCAAGAGTTGCCGCAGCGCCACACATTGCGCCGCGACATGGGCTTCACAGCATTCGTGGAAGGCTGGGCCTTGTACGCAGAACGTCTTGGCATTGAGATGAAATTGTTCGACGATCCGTACAATGATTTTGGCCGCTTGTTGTATGAAATGTGGCGCTCATGTCGGCTTGTGGTGGACACTGGAATGCACGCGCTGGGTTGGAGCCGCGACCAATCCGTGGCGTTCATGCGCGCCAACACCGCGTTAAGCGAGTTGAACATTGACCGCGAAGTGGATCGCTACATCAGTTGGCCTGGCCAAGCGTGCGCCTACAAATTGGGCGAGCTTGAAATTCGCCGCTTGCGCGCGCTGGCAGAAAAGGAACTTGCAAACACATTTCAATTGCGCGCATTTCACGACGCGCTCTTACGCGATGGTGCCCTGCCCCTTGATGTGCTTGGCCTGCGCATGACACAATGGATCGCGGCGCGTAAAAGTGAAATACCCGTTGAAAAACCAGCCTCCGCAATGGCGGAAAAAAAGAACCCGCTCATGACGCCGGCGGTCACGCCCCCCGCTTCTCAAAACAACTCAATTCCCGCGGAATCAAAGCCGCGTCCATAATTGCCGCGATGGTTTCTATCGCAGAAACGGATTGCTTCGGCGCTCTCTGTCAATGGTTGTGCTTGGACCATGGCCGGGATAAATGGCCGTGTCGCCTGGCAATGTCATAAGCACTTGATTGATTGAATGCATAAGCACATCGGAGTCGCTGCCTGGAAAGTCGCTTCGACCAATTGAGTTTTGAAACAGCGTGTCCCCCACAATGGCGAACTTTTCGCTTGGGCAATGCAGCGTCACGGAACCAGGCGAATGGCCGGGCGTTTCAAGAACTTGAAATTGAATTCCACCCAGCGAAAGTTTTTGCGCATGCGCAAGCGTGCCCGTTGGCGTGGACACGGACACAGGCTCGCCAATAAAAAGCGACAAGTTGAGCTGCGGATCTTGAAACCAGTCGTGTTCAAGTGCGTGCGCCAACACGGGAATCTTTGGAAACATGGCGCGGACTTGGTCCACACCGGCGATGTGGTCGGCGTGCGCGTGCGTAAGAAGAATGGCTTCGGGTTTCAAGCCCCTGTCGCGCAAGAAGTTCAACAATGGCTCTGGAGACTCGCCCGGATCAACCACCCAACATGCAGAAATAGTGTTTTGCCCTGCATTTGCAGGCACTTCCACCACATACGCGTTGGTTTGGCAGCGACCCAGTTCAAAGGCGTGAAGTTTGACGGCGCAAGGCATGCGCAACCTTATACTGCCCGCCGTGAAATGCAATGTGAAATTGTGGTTTGGAAATATTTTGTCTAGAAGTATTTTGTCTAGACCCACATTTGCAAAAAACATTGTGCTTGGACCTATTTTACTGGCCACTTTGGCTTTGCTGGCGCGTTGCGATTCCATGTCGAGTGATTTCGCAAACCTGTCCAGTTCTTTTTCGCCCCCCACGCCAGCCCAAGCCGCGCAATGGGCGCTTGATCCATATGACGCGGAAAATCAACGCCGCGGAACTGTGTTGTTGGCCAACGCGCCGTGGGGCGGAAGTCCGGCGTATCTCAGCATGTATCGGCTGTATGTGGAGGACAACGCGGATCCACTTGTGAAGGCGAGTGCGCTTGACGCGTTGGCGCGCCACGGCGAAGTCGCCGACGCCGAATTAATCAGCAAGCAATTGCAAAATAAAAATATCCAAGTGAAAGTCGCAGCCGCAAAGGCGCTGCAAAGAATTCACGATCCCAAAGTCACGGCAGTTCTCTGCTCGCGCGGGACCGACGAGAACGAAGATTCATCGGTGCGGATTGAGGTGGCGATTGCGCTTGGCCAATACGCCGCGGATGATTCATTTCAAGCGCTGTGCGCCATGATTGATCAGCGCGAACTGGCTGTGAATTTGGCCGCGAATGACTCGCTTCGACTTCTCACGGACCATGATTTTGCGCTTGATCGCCGCCTGTGGTTGAGTTGGTATCGCGCCAACAAAACTCCATTTCGCAAGGAGTTGCAATATCTCTATCCAACCTATCAACGTGAAAAAGGATTTTGGGATCACATTACTTTTTGGGCGCCGCTGACATTTGAAAAGCCTGGGGTTCCCGTTGGAATGGACGAGTCCAAGTTGGCTCCATCCACCGCGCCAGAAGATTTTCAGAATCTAGGCAACACCAAGTAGCGAAAGCGTTTTGAGCAATGAAGTCAACAGAACACATTGAGCGCGCCGCGGATGCGGACAAAGATGTTCCGTTGTCGTCCATTGGCCCCGACGATCCAGCGGATGGCTTGATGGCCGTTGCGGAAGTTGATGCGGACTCCATTGAAGATGGACAGATTCGCGCTGGCCGTTTGGCGGGCAAGAGCATGTGGTCGGCGATTTGGATCTTGTCGCTTCCAATTTTATTGCAACAACTCATGGCGGCTTGCGTGGGATTGGTGGACAAAATTCTTGCGGGACATTTGCCGGGAAAAGTTGTCGTGCCCGCCATGGACGGTATTGGTGTTGGAACCTATGTGGGTTGGTTCACTGGTATTGCGCTGGCCGGCTTGGGTGTGGGCGGACAAGCCATTATCGCGCGCTCCATGGGAAGCGGAAATAAAAAAGACGCGCATGATGCGCTTGGAGCAAGCGTGACATTGGGCGTTGTATGGGGCGGATTTGTTGGCGTAATTATGTGGTTGCTCGCCGCGCCACTGGCCGCGATTTCGGGATTAACACCGGAAGCATCTGCGCATTGCACAACGTATGTCACAGTGATCGCATGGAGCATGCCCTTCTGCGGCGTGATGACCGTTGGCGGTTTGTGTCTGCACGGCGCGGGCGAAACTGCCAAACCATCGTGGATTTCCATCGGCATCAATGTGATCAATCTTGTGGCCAGTTGGATGTTGTCCGGCGTGGTGATTCGCTACGGCGAGCACACTTTGCCCGCGCCGCTTTCGATCAATCCAGAAACATGGGGCGTGTGGGGAATCGCTGCGGGAACTTCGCTGAGTTACATAGCAGGCGGAATTGTCACGGTGTGGATCATGGCCGCGGGCGTGAAAGATTTGCGTTTGGAAAAGAGCGCGCTGAAACCAACGCGCAAAATCATGTGGCGCATTGCGCGCTTGGGTATTCCAAATTTCTTCGAGGGCCTAGCCATGTGGGGTGCCAGCCTCTTTTTGATGGGATTCATAGGCGATATCGCTCGTGGCGCAACGGGCCTGGAGCCGCGCCAAGGCTTGATTGGCGCGCACATGATCACGGTGCAATGGGAGGCGTTCTCGTTTCTTCCAGGCTTCGCAATGGGAACCGCGGCGGGCGCGCTGGCCGGACAATATTTAGGCGCGCGCAATCCGCAGATGGCGCGCAAGGCTATTTGGGCGTGCACATATCTTGGAATGATTCTCATGGGCACAATGGGAATTATTTTCATGACGCAAGGAAGATTTCTGGCGTCGATTATTTCCGATCAAGCAGTGCATCTGGAAGAAGTTCCAAAATTATTAATGGCCTGTGGCGTGGTGCAAGTCTTTTTTGCGCTCAGCATGACTGTGCGCCAAGGATTGCGCGGCGTGGGCGATGTGAAATGGATTTTGGCCATCACCGTTGGCAGCATTTACGGATTGCGCCTGCCACTGGCATGGGCGCTTGGTGTCTGGATGGGCTACGGCCTTGCTGGAATTTGGTGGGGCTTGAGTATTGAGTTGGCCATACGCGGCATGCTTTTCCTGGCGCGGTTTCACTATGGAAACTGGCAAAAATTGCGGGTGTGAGTGCCTGTGGCACATCCACTTGCGGTTATGTTGATGGCGTTGATTGTTGCGCGGACTTCCAGCGCAACTTTTCTGGAACTTCCATGCCGCACTCTGGACAATTCACGCCAGTGAGTTTGTGTAGCAAGTAGCCGCACTCGCAGCGCGGTTCGTCGCACTCAATATGAATGGCCAATTTGCAATGTGGGCACGC
>CAIUGT010000074.1 GCA_903898755.1 uncultured bacterium
GCGGTTGATTTGGATTACGAGGAAGTATGAGCCGCAGCGCGGTAGTTGGTGTTCTGATCTTTGGTCATTAGCAAAACGCGAAAAGCCTCGGACAAAACAAGGAAAAACCGCACATTGGGATTGGTCTCGCGGAAGCCCGCGGCGTCAAACACGGTCTTGGGTTCTGGCTGCACGCCCACCAACACCACGGTCAATCCAGCTTTGACCAATCCATCAATTGATGTGGTGAGCAGTGTCAGACCAGTGGAGTCAATCATTGGAACATCACGCATGTCAATCACCGCTCCAAAGGCGCCAGACTTTGGTTCAATCACTCCCATGGTTCGCTGCGCCGCGCCAAAGAATAAAGCGCCTTGTACTTTGAAATATAAAATACCCTCGGGCACTTTCACAGGTTCGATCTCTGGGGCAACTGTTTGCGCGCTTGAATTTGGCGCCTGCAACGTATTTTCAGTCACCGCCAATTTGGACATTTTCTGCATGAACAAAATAGAAGTGAGCACCACTCCGGCTCCAATGGCGATGACCATGTCAAACCACACCGTCAACACTGCGCACATGAGAAGCGTGAAGCCCTCGGCGCGAGCCGAAGTGCGAATAATGCTCCAGCACTTCGCCAAGTCGCTCATGTAGTACGCGATGAATATGAGCAAGCCCGCCATGCCCGCCATGGGCAAATAGCCAAGCCACTTTGCCAGAAATAAAACAACCAGAAACAAAGAAATGGAATGGACCGCCGATGCCAACGGACTTGTTCCACCCGATTGAATATTGGCTGCAGTACGGGGAATTGCGCCTGAAGTAGCAAACCCACCAAAGAACGGCGCAATCATGTTGGCCAAGCCGTGGCTGACCAATTCACCATCTGGATTGTGGCGCGTGCCCGTGAGTCGATCCGCGCACACGGCGGTGATTAAAGTTTCGATGGCTGACAACAATGCGATGGCGACCGCGGCTCGAACAATTAAGTTGATGTGCTCAAAGTCAAAAGCAAGTTTGGTTGGATCGCTCAGATTCCATGGAAAATCAAAGTGCGGCGCGCCAGTGGGAATTCCGGAAACTTTCACGCCATCAATGATGGATGTGAAATGATTCTCAACGGTCAGCGGTTGCCACGCGGGATTGATGCGCGCCATGATCACAGCCAGCAAGGCTGACAAGGGCAGCACAACAAGCGTGCCTGGAATAATGGTGATGAAGCGACGCCACGTGAACAGGCTGATCAGCGTGAACCCGCCAACCACGGTGTCGCACCAGTTCAGGGTGGACATGTGGGTGTACACCATGCGGACCTCGTCCACAATATGAATTGTGGCTGGCGCGGTCACGCCCAAGAGCGTGCGTATTTGAAGAATGATGACCGAAAGAGAAATTCCAAATGTGAAACCGGCAATCACTGGAAATGAAACAAAGTCGATGAGTTTGCCAAGCCGCAACAGACCCATCAGCAAAAGAAAGACACCCGCCAGACCTGTGGCCAGGAGCAATCCCGCCACGCCCATTGAATGAACAATCGGCAGCAAAATCACTATGAATGCGGCGGTGGGGCCGGATATTTGATAGCGCGAACCGCCCACAAAGCCGGCGATAAATCCGCCAATGATCGCGGTGTATAAACCCGATTGTGGCGTCATGCCCGCTGAGATTGCGAACGCCATGGAAAGTGGCAGGGATGTGATTCCCACAACAATTCCTGCGACAATGTCGCGCAGAACACGGCGACGTGTCATCCCCGCTCGAAATGTTGCGCGCCATGCTGAGAAAAAAAGTGGTGGTGCGATCGGGATCATGGAGATATCACTCTTGTTGTTGATGAACAACAGTTGAGCTTGCTATGACGCACCAATTGTGGTTGCGGATGATTCAAGGTGAAACACATCTCCGAATCACTTCATCAACGCCCGCGCCAGGAGCGATAGGTCTCGATGAGTTGATTGGTGCTGGAATCGTGCGTCAACTTCGCTGGCGCGCCCGACAACTCAGGAATGATTCGCTTGGCGAGAACTTTTCCAAGCTCCACGCCCCATTGATCGAAACTATTCACGCCCCAAATTGTTCCTTGCGTGAACACCTTGTGCTCGTAGAAGGCGATCAATCGACCCAACATGCGTGGCGAAAGTTTCTTGCACAGAATCGTGTTGGATGGTCGGTTGCCCTCCATGGTTTTCTGAATGGCCAACCATTGCGGCACGCCTTCGGCCACAATTTCCGCGGTGGTCTTGCCAAACGCAAGCGCCTCCGCCTGCGCTAAAACGTTGGCGGTCAGCGTGTCTTGGTGCGTGCCAATATCGTGCAAAGGCTCGGCAAAAGCAATGAAATCGCATGGCACCAACTTTGTGCCTTGGTGGATCATTTGATAGAAGGCGTGCTGACCGTTTGTGCCAGGCTGGCCCCACACCACGGGACACGTTTCCCATTTCACATGTTGACCGTCGCGCGTGACATGCTTGCCGTTGGATTCCATTTCCAACTGTTGCAGATACGCGCTGAAGCGATCCAAGTATTGGCAATACGGAAGCACGGCAAGAACATCCGCGCCCAGGAATTGATTGTTCCACAAACCAATCAAGCCCATGATGACTGGCAAATTCTTTTCCAGCGGCGTGCTCTTGAAGTGTTCGTCCATGTCGTGGAAGCCGTCAAGCAATTCGCGGAAGCCATCGGGACCAACCGCGATCATGGTTGAAAGACCAATCGCGCTGTCCATGCTGTAGCGGCCGCCGACCCAATCCCAGAAGCCGAACATATTTTTTGGATCGATGCCAAACTCCACAACTTCTTTGTGCGCGGTGCTGACGGCAACAAAATGTCGCGCCACACTTTTCGCGTCGCCACCCAAGCCCTTCATGGACCACTCACGCGCGCTGTTGGCGTTGGTCATGGTTTCAAGCGTGGTGAATGTCTTGCTGCTGATAACAAACAGCGTCTCAGTTGGGTCTAAACCGCGGGTTTTCTCATAGAAATCGTTTGCGTCCACGTTGGAGACAAATCGGCAATCCACATACGGATGGGCGAAATTGCGCAGCGCGTCGTAGGCCATGGCTGGACCAAGGTCGCTGCCACCAATGCCAATATTAATGACGGTCTTGATGCGCTTGCCGGTGTGGCCAGTCCATGTTCCGCTGCGAATGCTTTCTGCGAACGCGCTCATGTGGTCAAGCACGGCCCAAACATCCGGCATGACATTCTTGCCGTCTGAATTGATGACCGCATTGCGTGGCGCGCGCAGTGCAACATGCAGCACCGAGCGATTTTCGGAATTGTTGATCTTGTCGCCGCGGAACATGGCGTCGCGGTGCGCTTCCAATCCGCAGGCGCGCGTCAGCGCAAAGAGCAGTTGCAAAGTTTCGCGCGTCACGCGTTGCTTGCTGAAATCAAAATGCATGTCAAGCGCGTTCACGGCCAACTCGCCGCCGCGCTTTGGGTCCTGCTTGAAGATGTCGCGCAAATGCGTCGCCTTGATTTTTTCGGCATGTGCCAGAAGGGCCTTCCATTCAGGGCGGCTATCAAGAGGCGTGATTGGGGCGGTAGTCGGTGCGGTTGTTGGTGTTGCTGTTGTCATTGGTATTTCCTTTGGAAGTTGCAGTAAAGGTAGCGCATGCGCCGCAATCAAGTGGCTCAAAAATATAAACATAATCTTTACTTTCAGTTTCGCGCTTGTAAAAAATTTCGCTAATCTGCTTAGTCAACCCCACACAAGGAGATCACCATGACAGCAACAGCGCTTCTTTCAATCGCCGGTCAAAGTATTTGGGTCGACAACATCACTCGCAGCATGTTGCAGACGGGGCAGTTGAAAAAATATATCGATAGTTACAGCGTGGTCGGCTTGACCAGCAATCCAACCATCTTTGAGAAGGCCATCACTGGCTCCAATGATTACGATCCACAAATTCGCGATCTGCTTTCCAAGGGCATTGATGGCGAAAAACTTTTCTTTGAGCTTGCCATCACCGACCTCACCAAGGCCGCCGATTTGTTCAAGCCAATTCACGCGCTCACTGGCGGCGTGGATGGTTGGGTGAGTCTTGAAGTGAGTCCGTTGCTTGCGCGCGACGCCAAGACAACCATTGACCAAGCCGTCACGTTGCACGCCAAGGCGAATCGCCCGAATCTATTTATTAAAGTTCCAGGCACCGCTGAAGGTTTGCCAGCGATTGAAGAACTGACTTACCGCGGAATTTCCGTGAATGTCACGCTGCTTTTCAGCCCTAAGCAATATCTGGCCGCGGCCGACGCGTACCTAAAAGGCCTTGAACGCCGCATGAAAGAGGGTAAATCCGTCACTGTTGAAAGCGTGGCCAGCATGTTTGTCAGCCGATGGGATAAGAAGACTGCGGCAACATTGCCAGAGAATTTGAAGAACACCGCCGGCATTGCCGTTGCGCAAGTGTGTTACAAGGAATATTGCGCGCTGTATGCCAGCGATCGTTTCTTGAAGTTGCAAGCAGTGGGCGCGCGTCCGCAGCGATTCCTTTTCGCTAGCACCAGCACCAAGGATCCAAAGCTTGCGGACATTATGTATGTGAAGGCGCTCGCGGCGGCGCGCACCGTGAACACCATGCCCGAGTCAACGCTGAATGATTTCTTTGATCATGGTTCGCTTGATGGCGTGTTGCGAACTGATGGTGGAACAGGTCCAGCGACCGTGGCCGCGCTTGAGAAAGCCGGATGTTCCATTGAGAAAGCTGGCAATGAATTGCAAGTGGAAGGTGCGGCTTCATTCGTGGCCAGTTGGACTGAATTAATGGCAAGCATTCAATCCAAGAGCGCTGCGATGGCGCACTAATTGCAAGTGGGACTTCTCGCATGAATCAATCCGACTTCGTGGCTGAATTGTCATGGCGCGGCATGGTGCATCAAACCACTGAGGGTTTGGCCGCGCACATGTCCACGCCTGGTCGGGTTGCCTACGC
>CAIUGT010000075.1 GCA_903898755.1 uncultured bacterium
AACCACGCCACGAAACGCCGACGTGCTTAACACCTTGGCGCGCGCGATCCGGCCATCACTATGCCGAGCCACGCAATCGGTGAATGTTCCGCCCGTGTCAACGCCAATGTTCCACATGATTTTGTTCTGTGAATTTTTTGCAGCGTTGTCATAAGAGTTGAATGATTGCGCTTGAGTCACGGTATTCCCTGCAGCGTAACCGTGCGTGAAAAAAATTGAATGGCTTGGTAGCGTGCTCTTGTGAGCGCTTCTACAACCATTTCTCGTCCGCTGATTCTGGTGACAAGCTTTGAGCCATTTGGCGGAAGCCCCATGAATCCAACAATTGAAATCGCAAAGTTGCTTGGAACTATGAATCCACAAATTGGCTCGCGCAATTATCTTGCTCTTCCAGTTATTGGCGGGATTGACCCGCAATCCGCATGGCATGCCGCTCTCCAGCGTATTGAACAAATTCAACCAGACGTGGTTGTGGCCCTTGGTGAATCCGCCAAAGCAGATAGCGTTCACATTGAAATGCGCGCGGTAAATGTGCGCGACAGTCGAATCGCGGATAACGCTGGTCTTCAACCGAGAAATGAAGTTGTGATTGCGGGCGCGCCCGACACGCATTCTTCAACATTGCCAACGCATGCCATGTTGCATGCGTGCTTGTCGTGTGGAGTTCCCGCGCAATTGTCCACCGACGCGGGAACTTTTCTTTGCAACGAAATTATGTTTCGATTACTTGAGCATGTTCACTCAACGAAAAATTCTTCCTTAAATTTTCACAACTTCACAGCTGGCTTCATTCATGTGCCGCAACTTCCTGAACAGGCTCTTGTGCGTGGCGGACCCAGCATGGACAGCAACACTGCCACGCGCGCGGTTCACGCCATGCTGAATGCGGTGGCCGCGAATCTGATTCCCAAAGTGGGTTGAACTACTTCTCGGGGGATACTTCCGACTTCAAGACGTGCGCGCCAAGATGTGGCGGGGGTCAACTCCGCATCCACCACATATCTGAGTGGTTATGAATTGATGACAAAAATAAAAATAAAAAAATAAATCTGAAGCAAACATTTGATTTTGCAAAGGTGTATATGAAACTGAAAGAAGTTCCGCAGAGCGAGGCTTGGAACAAGCCAAAACCTGCCTTTTTGAGGGAGAAACGCCATGTCTGCAAAAGCTCACTACCGAATTCAAAAAACCCTTGTCGCCGCTTGCAGCCTTTTAGTAGGAATTATATTCGCTCGGCTCATTGGTTTTTAAGTCCCATTTTTCAATCTATTCAATTCACCCATTAAGTTTTCAGTCTCAATGCGTCGATCAATAATCGGTGGCGGCATCGGTTCGCCCGATTTGACCTTAACAGAGGAGACTTCGCATGAAGGGTTTTGAAATTGTAAAGGGTTGGGCTCGTGAACTTGTTGACATCATGATTCTATTCATCGCTCTTGGCGTTCTTGTGCAAATCATCTTTGGCACGGAGAGCACTGGCTTCTTCGGCAAAGTCACAGGAAACTTGACCGCGTTCATTTCGCAACTCGGCAACGGCGGCTTCGTTGGCTTGATCGCATTGCTTGTGATTTTGAGCATCTTCGCGAAGCGCACGAACACGAACTAAGTTTGATATTTCATTTGTAAGAATGTTCCCCCTTCGGCGCTTCACGCCGGAGGGGTTGTTTTTATCAAACGATGAATTGCTTTCGCACGAGATGCGTGTGCTTAGAAATCAGTGGAATTGATTCCCGCCATTGGTGCCCCGTACTAATTAAGTAAGCGCCTCGATGAGCCGCCAGCATTCTTGGAACGTGTTATACAGGGGCGCAGGCGCGGCGCGCACAACGCCTGGATGGCGGAAGTCGCACACAATTCCTTTGGGCAGCAGCGTGTCGAATAATTTTTTGGCGGTAGCGGTTCCGCCATCAACCAGAATCGAAAGTTGACAGCCACGCTCGCTTGTAGCCGTGGGCGTGAGAATGCGAAAATGTTTTGGGTCGCGTGCGCGCAGCGATAATTCAATGAAGCCACTCATGGCGCGGCTCTTGGCGTTCATGCGCGCCAAACCCGCGCGGTGAAAAATATCAAAGCTTGCAAGCAGGGGAGCCAGCGACAAAATTGGCGGATTGGAAACTTGCCACGCATCGGCGCCCTCGGCTGGATCAAATGTTGGCCCCATCTGAAATCGCGTGGCGGGATTTGTTCCCCACCAACCTTCAAGACGCGGCGGCGGATTTGCGTGGTGACGCTCGTGAATGAACGCGCCTGCAACAGCGCCTGGACCGCCGTTGAGATATTTGTAAGAACACCAACACGCGAAGTCCGCGTTCCATTCGTGCAGCGATAATCGAACATTGCCAATGGCGTGAGCCAAATCCCAGCCGCACTTTGCGCCCGCAGCGTGCGCCGCCGCAGTGATTCGCGCCATATCAAGCACTTGGCCGGAGTAATACTGCACGCCGCCAAGCATCACTAGCGCAAGTTCATCCCCGGCGCGCGTGATCGCCTCAACAATGTCATCGTTGCGCATGCACTCTTCGCCATTGCGTGGCGCCACTTCAATCACATCCGCATTTGGGTCGCCACCAAGCATGCGCACCAATGAATGCACGGCGAATCGATCGCTTGGAAACGCGCCGCGTTCCATAAGCAACTTGCGTCGCTTGCCCGTCGGCCGATAGAAACTCATCATTAAGAAATGCAAATTCGCCGTGAGCGTGTTCATGGCCACCACTTCATGCGGTTGCGCGCCAGTAAGTTCCGCAAGGCCAGCGCGGAAAAATTCGTGATATCGAATCCACGGTCGAGTTCCATGCACATGACCCTCGGCGCCCATGGTGGCCCAATCGTTCAGTTCTTCCATCACGCGCGTGCGCGCAGCCTTGGGCATAAGTCCAAGCGAGTTGCCAACAAAGTACGCCTGCGCCGCGCCGTGTTGGTCGCGCGGAATTTCAAACTCGTCGCGGAAAGTACTGAGTGGATCGTGCGCGTCGCACCACTTTGCAAACTCAAGCGTGGGCTTTAGGTCCGAAGCAGACAATTCAAGAATGGATGTTGGAAGAGAGTGTGTCATTGATGAGAAAAACGCTTTGAAATACCTAGAAAATCAATCGCCGTGCCCGCCAACATGGAAAGTTTTTGCGCGGGCGAAAGCCAATCCGCGTTACGAATGAGCACGCCCGGCGGATTCTCGCCCAGCGGAAATGGATAATCAGAACCCATGGCAATGCGGTCCGCGCCAACGGTGTTCACCAGATAACGCAACGCTTCCGAGTCATGCACGATGCTGTCAAAGTACAAGCGCCGCACGTGGTCGCGCGGATTTGTTTGCGAATGCGTGGCGCACAAATCTGGGCGCGCTTGAAAACCTTTTTCAATGCGGCCAAGCGTGTACGGAAACGCGCCGCCGCCGTGCGCGAAACATAATTTTAAATTTGGGTGTCGATCAAGCACGCCGCCAAACGCAAGCGCGCAGATGGCGCGGGAAGTTTCCGCGGGCATGCCAACAAGCCACGGCATCCAGAAGCGGGGGATTTCGTCGCGACCAACCACATCCCATGGATGCACAAAAATCGCCGCGCCAAGTTCTTCAGCCGCGGCGAAAAAATCCGCGAACGCTGCGTTGTCCAGATCCACGCCATTTACGTTGGTTCCAATTTGCGCGCCAGGAAATCCAAGTTGCTTCACGCAGCGCTCAAGTTCGCGCACTGCAAGACTGGCATCTTGCATTGGCACCGTTGCAAGGGCGATGAATCGATCAGGCATTGCGCGCACAACGTCCGCGAAGTGATCGTTGAGCAACTGCGACAAGTCGTGCGCGTTGGCGGCCTTGGCGCCGTATGAAAACATCACTGGAACCGTGGAAAGAACCTGCATATCCACGCCGCTTGCGTCGCACTCCGCCACACGCCGCGCCGCGTCCCAACAATTGGATTCAATTTCGCGAAATAATTTTCCGTCAATCATCATGCGCGCCTTGCAATGCGCGCAGTGATCCAGCGCAACCCAGCCGCCGCAGCCATAACGCTCGCGTAGATCGGGCCAATGCTCAGGGAGCATGTGCGTGTGCAAATCTATTGTCCGCGGCGCGTGCATTTGAAGATGCTAGCGAGAACTTTCACGCTCATTCATTTCGGCGGGTGTGTCAATGCAGAGGCATGGTTGAACGCACCAACACCGCGTGGCTTATTTTGTAAACGCAGTTTGTTGGCAATGAAAAATATCGCGGTCGTGCGTCGTACTTTGCCCCACCTTCAATTATTTTGTGCGGGGGGCGGGTTTCGGAACGCGTGTTCCACACGATGGACATGTGCAAAGTTTTGGATCGGCCCAGAACGCTTCCATGGCCTTGCGGAAATGATTGACAATGTCGGAGCACGCAAACTCTTGGTCATACACAAGCGCATCGCAGTTCTCGCAGTAGAAAATTAAGTGCTCAGTTTCGGTGGGTGGTCGCCTACGTTCCACCACAAGGCCAAGTGTGTTTGGTCCGCGCTGTGGTCTATGGGGCACGCCGCCAGGAATAAACATGGCTTCGCCTTCGCGCAGAGTGATGTCGCGAATTCCATGCGCATCGCGCACGCGAATGGACACATCGCCTTGAAGTTGCATGAAGTATTCCTCGGAATTGGTCATGTGGTAATCGTTGCGCGCGTTTGGTCCAGCGATCAACATCACAAAGAAATCCTTGCCGCTGAAAAGATATTTGTTCGACACTGGCGGCACCATCAAGTGGCGGTTCGCCGCGGTCCACGCGGACAGGTTGATCGGGCTTGCCACGCCGCCCATGCCGTCCCATCCGGTGGGATCCCCAAGTGGGTCATTGGCGGGGAAAGGTGCTGCAACTACGGCTGTTGGATTGATCGTGCTCATGCGGATCAGTTTACCTTCAGAAAAAGACACCACCTCGCATTGCAGTGCGGCAGGATTTGACGCCTGGAGCATTTCAAAAATGGCGGCGATGGCTTTGATCAAACGACGAATCTTTGCCTTGCAGGTGATTCTGGAATAGAGAAGTTTATTCGTCAGAGATTTTCAAATTCAAGGGGAATTTTATTCAAATATCTGCCCAAGTTTCTTGGAGCTCGACCCTCGATTCCACAAGGCACAAGTGCTACACTCAATTTGTTGGCAAGCAGTTTGAATCCGCCGACGTACCTCAATCCTTCAAGGAGCTTCTGTTTTGAATGAATCTGCAAATGGCGGCGTTTTAGTTGCTGAAGAAATCGAGACAATAAACCAAGCAAATGTGCTTACAAGCGGCGCCGACGCCGCCGATGTTGGCATTGTCGAACCTGAATTTGACACGGCTCCCATTCAAACTCCGCGCAACGTGAAGTTGGCCATGCTTGCGGCGGTGGTGTTTCCGCCGCTTGGCGTGCTGACCGCCATGGTCTTGATGTGGGGTGGCATGTTTAATTCCACCGACCTCATCATTCTTGGCAGCATGTATGTGTTGACGGGTTTGGGAATCACCGTTGGCTATCACCGCTTGTGCACGCACAAGGCGTTCGCCACGCGTGGGCCAATCGCGTTTTTCTTTCTTGCCTTTGGAACCATGGCGGGTCAAGGTCCAGTGATTTGGTGGTGCGCAACGCATCGTCGTCATCATCAATATTCAGACAAGGAATTTGATCCGCATTCTCCACACGCTGGCTACGAGCCTGGTCTTGTCGGTTTTTGCAAGGGCTTCCTGCACTCGCATATCGGTTGGTTGTTTGAGAAGGAGCAACCCGACTACAAGCGTTACGTTCCTGATTTGCTTCAGGACCCAATGATCATGTGGCTTGATCGAATGTTTGTGCCAATTCTTTTCGCGGGATTGCTTTTGCCTGCGGCGGTTTCTGGTTTCATCACGGGCACATGGCAAGGCGCGGGCCTTGGATTGTTGTGGGGCGGCTTGGTTCGCATGTTCATGTTGCATCACTCAACATGGAGCGTGAATTCCGTGTGCCACGTGTGGGGTCAAAAAGAATATCGCTCTGGCGATGAGAGCCGCAACAATCCCATCATGGGAATTCTTGCGCTTGGTGAAGGTTGGCACAACAATCATCACGCGTTTCCAGCGAGCGCGCGTCACGGTTTGAAGTGGTGGCAATTTGATTTAAGTTGGATTGTCATTCGATCACTGCAACTTGTTGGTCTGGCCAGCAAAGTGCGCTTGCCTTCCAAGGAGCGCATGCAAGAGCGACGTCGGGTGAATAGTCCGGCGTCTTGATTCGATCGTCATTCAAGCAGAAGTTCAAAACCGCGGCGTCACACGCCGCGGTTTTTATGTCATGATCGCAATTGAAAGCGAGAGAGCCAATGCAAACCATTCAAAGCCAAACTCATGAGACCGCGTCCAATGTAGTCATGCAATCCAACGAATTTGGCGTCAACATGTCCACGGCGCTGCCATATCTATTCGTGTATTTCGCGCTTCTCTTGTTGGTCATCGTGGCGCACTGGGAAGTGTTCGCCAAAGCGGGGCGGCCAGGCTGGGTGATCTTTATTCCGTTCTACAACTTGTATGTCTGCATGAAAATTTCCAGCAAGCCAGGTTGGTGGTGGGTTCTGCTTTGCATTCCTGGCGTGAATATTATTTTTTCCATCTTGATGATGCGCGGCTTGGCGCGCAACTTTGGAAAGGGTGTTGGCTTCACGGCAGGATTGTTGTTGGTGCCGATTGTGTTCTGGTCAATCCTTGCGTTTGGCGAATCGCGCTACAACGCAACGTCAGCCTGACTTTCTTGACAAATTTGCGCGACTCGGCGGCGGGGCTCTACTATTGCCGCCGTTGCTGTTGAATGCATCCACACAAAGAAGGCTGAATGTATGGCTGAAGAAAATTTGGACAATGTGCGTGAGCGGATTCGCCAGATTGATCTGGAGTTGATCGCCCACGCGGCGGAGCGTTCGAAGTTGGTGAAGCAAGTGGGGGAAATCAAGCGCCGCAAGAACATTGCCACAGTGGATTATTCGCAGGAGCGCGCCGTGTTGGAGCGCGCGCGCGTTGCCGCCGAGCAGCATGGACTGGATCCCAATGTGGCGCAGGATTTATTGGCGCGCTTGATCCACGCTTCAGTGACGGCGCAAGACCAAGAAAGTTTGCGATTTTCCGCGGCGGGCGTTGGCAAGAGCGCGGTGATTCTTGGTGGCGCTGGTCGCATGGGCAAATGGATGAGCCGCTTTCTTTCCGCGCAAGGATTTCAAGTTGGATCGCTTGATCCTTCGGGAACGCCAGATGAAAATGCTTGGTCACGTGACGCGCTGCACAACGCGGACTTTGTGGTGTGCTCCACGCCACCTGCGGCCACAGCGCAGTTGTACGCAAGTTGGATTGCGCATCCGCCCAAAGGTGTTGTGGTGGATATCGCCAGCATTAAGACTCCGTTGATCGAACCCATTCGCGCGTTGCAAAAAGCGGGCGTGCGCGTGGCGTCCATCCATCCAATGTTTGGTCCCAGCATTGTCCTGTTGCGCGATGCGGATGTTGTGATTTGCGACACGGGTGACACCGACGCGACCGAAGCTGTTGAAAAATTATTCAAGCCGACCACGGCGAACATTGTGCGCTTGCCATTGTTGGATCACGACCGAGTGATGGCGGATTTGCTGAGTTTGGCGCACGCAACAGCGATCGCATTTTCGTTGGCGTTGCCGCAAAGCGAGCATCCCGTTCGCAGCACCACTTTCTTGGCGCTGGAAACTTTGGCCGCGGCCGTGGTGCGCGAAAGCCCCGATGTGTACTACGAAATTCAAGCGCGCAATCCGTTTTCGGGTGAGGCTATTGAGCGTTTGCGCGCCGCGATTGATCGTGTGGCGGCGGCGATCGCCTCCAAAGATTCAACGGCGTTCGCGCAATTAATGGGCGAAGGACAAACTCGCACTCCAAGGATTTTGCGCAAGTCATGAGCGAAGTTGGTCGCAACGATCCATGCGCGTGTGGAAGTGGGCGCAAAGCGAAAAATTGTTGTCAGCGACCCGCGGTGCCAGCGGCGAAAATGAATTCCGTCATGTTGCCAGCCATCGCGGGCGCGACGGCACGGCGTGTCGCGCTTGCGGAGGCGTTGCATGTCGCCGCGCAATTACAACAGGCGGGTCAAATTCCCGCGGCAAAAATGGTGTTTGAATTGATCGTAGCGGCCGACTCGGATCACGCCGACGCGCTTTTCTTTTTAGGTGTGACTTGCCATCAGTTGGGGCAAAGCAAGCAAGGTATTGATTTCATGCGCCGAGCCATTGCTTTGCAGCCCAACAATCGTTTGTACCACTTCAACTTTGGAATTATCAACGCGGAAATGGGCGACACCGATACAGCCATGTTGGCATATCAGCGCTCGAATGAGATTCAACCCACAGCGGAAGCGTGTAACAATTGCGCGGGCTTGCTGTTGAATGAAGGGCGCCTTGATGAGGCGAGTGAGTTGTTTCGCCGCGGCGGTGAGTTGAACCCCGACGATGTGAATCAGCAAAGTAATTTTTTATACACCCTCAGTTACAAGCCACACCCCAATGTGCGAGAGATTTTCAATTGGCACAAGCAGTTTGGCCAGCGTCACGAGCGCGCTATTTCGCCCCTGCCGCCGCGCGCGCGCGTTGAAGGAGGGCGCGCGGATCAACGCCTTCGAATTGGCTATGTTTCCGCCGATTTTCGCCAACATGCGGTTGCGCATTTCATAGAGCCCGTGCTTGCCGCGCATGACGCCAAGCGCTTTGAAATATTTTGTTACTACAACTATCCCGTGGGGGACGCGGTCACGGGTCGCTTTGAAAAACTTGCGCATCATTGGCGCGTCATCACCAATCGTTCCGATGAAGATGTTGCGAACATGATTCGCGCCGATGGGATTGACATTCTGGTTGATCTCGCGGGCCACACTCCAATGAATAGGCTGCGTGTGTTCGCGCGCAAGCCCGCGCCTGTGCAGGTGAGTTGGATTGGGTACTCCAGCACCACTGGCTTGACACGCATGGATTACAGAATCACCGATACGGTCAGCGATCCGATTGGGGTGACCGATGATTTATACACCGAGAAACTTGTGCGCTTGCCCGACACGTTTTCATGCTTTCAGCCTTTGGCCAACTCTCCAGATGTTGTTGCGTTGCCAGCGAAGCAAAGTGGTCATCTTACATTTGGATCGTTCAATAATTTTATTAAAATGACGCCGGAGGTTTTGCAAACATGGGCGCGTATTTTGCAACGCGTGCCAACTTCAATATTGCTGCTGAAATATCGCAGCTTTGAAGCGGAGAAAATTCGTGCGCTTGTTCTTGCCGCATTCACCAAGCATGGCGTGGAGGCCGCGCGAATTCATTTTTTGGGAAGCGACGACTATCACACGCACTTGCGCGCGTATCACCAAGTGGACATTGCGCTGGATACCTTTCCGCACAATGGCGACACCACAACTTGTGACGCATTATGGATGGGCGTGCCGGTGGTTGTGAACACGGGCGTGAACCATGTTGGTTTGATGGGGGCGAGCCGAATGCGCAGTGTTGGACTTGGTGATTTGGTGGCGCGGGACAACGACAACTATGTCGACATCGCCTGCGCGCTTGCCAATGATGTGCCACGTCTGGAAAAGTTGCGTGCAACGCTTCGCCAAACTATGACGGCTTCCCCCTTAATGGACGCGCCGCGCTTCACGCGCAATTTGGAAGCGGCTTACGAAAATATGTGGGCGAATTTGCTTTCAAAACAGGCTGATTGAAGCGGATGAAGCCATGTCAGACCGCGACGACAATGGCCGAAGGCCTGTCATTTTCCGGAAAAATATCCAAGTAAGAAATCAAGCAACGTGGAATGCGTTCAAGGGTATTCTGTTCCCTCTTCCAGTCATGTTTCAAATTTTATTTTAAGGAGCTCGTCATGCGAATTCAATTTTGGTCTGCGATCGTTCTTGTTGGCGCGTTAAGCGCGTGCGCCGGTGCGCCAAAAACCGCCGAGGAAAAGAAATCACTTTCTGCTTCTGTGGCCACATCCATTGATTTGGTCAAGAAGGTTGATCCAACAATCGAAAAATTCTTCAAGGACAATTATGCCTATGCGGTTCTTCCAAGCGTGGGCAAGGGTGGATTTATTATTGGTGGCGCTGGCGGCGACGGCGAGGTCTACAAGGGCGGCAAGTTGGTGGGCTATTGCTCCATGGGCCAAGGCACCATTGGCGCGACCATCGGGGGCCAGTCATTTGACGAATTTATTTTCTTCAAGGATGAAGCCAACTACAAGGTGTTCACCGCCAACAAGTTTGCCTTTACCGCGCAAGTTTCAGCAGTGATGGTGGCTTCAGGCACGGGCGCGGCAACCAGTTACCACGATGGCGTGGCAATCTTTGTGGGCAATGTTGAAGGCGCCATGGCGGAAGCCGCTGTTGGTGGTCAACAATTTAAGTTTATCTCTTTGGATGCCGCAGCGGCGACAAAGGCAAAGTAATTCTGTAACCGCATGCGTTTGAAATCTGGAGCATTGCTCTTGATTTATTGAAGCCGTTGAAGAATGGCGCCTTGCGCATGAAAGATTGGTGACGGACGCGGACATGTTCCGCGTCCGTTTTATTTTTCTGATTTGTTTGAGGGCATCGTGGCTATAGACTGTTGAAGTGTTCATCAACATTTCCACATATTTGTTCGCCCCACTGTCTGGCTTGCCAGAATTGCGTGAGCAGTTGCGCGCAATATGCCGCGCAGCCGAACTGAAGGGCACCATTATGTTGAGCCCCGAGGGAATTAACCTGTTTGTGGCGGGCACACAGGGGAATATTGACTTGTTGCTGTCGCACTTGCGAGCCGTTCCTGGCTTGCAGAATCTCACACCCAAGGTGAGTCTGAGCGATGCGCAGCCATTTCGCCGCATGTTGGTGAAGTTGAAGAAAGAAATTATCGCTTTTGGAGTGGAAGGCATTGATCCGTCCAAGCGCACAAGCAAAAAATTGTCCGCGAAAGTTTTGAAGCAGTGGCTTGATGAAGGCAAGCCGCTCACCTTGCTTGACACGCGCAATGATTATGAAATTCGCATGGGCACTTTTCGCGGCGCAGTTCCAGCCGGTATTTCCCACTTTCGACACTTCCCCGGCGCGGTTGAAAAACTTCCAGCCAATTTAAAGCATGAACCCGTCGTCATGTTTTGCACCGGCGGAATTCGCTGCGAAAAAGCAGGCCCATACATGGAGCGCGAAGGTTTTCAAAATATTTTCCAGCTTGACGGGGGCATATTGAAATATTTCGAGGAGTGTGGTGGCGCGCATTATGAAGGCGAATGTTTTGTATTTGATCGCCGCGTATGTGTTGACTCCGCGTTGCAAGAAACGGGATCCGCATCATGCTTCGCATGCCAAATGCCTCTGACGCCGCAGGAACAGAAAGACGCGCGCTATGTCAAAGGAATTTCCTGTCCATTTTGTATTGGTCAACCTGTTCAAAGAAGTGACAACCGTTCGCAACTGGACTAATCTTCAGTCATGACAAGTCTCACGCACAGTGATACGCACGATGAAACGCGTTGCGCCACAACGGGCGCGATCGTGGTCACATTGGGGGTCGCGGCTTGCTTGGACATTGCCACTTCAAGCGCGCTGAGTTTGACTGACCACCAGCCAAGTCTGTCTGTGGTCATGTTTCGAATTGCCGACGCGTACGCAAGTCCGATTGCCTTGCTCACCACATTCATCACGGCGTTTTTTTGGTTGATCAAATCTCAAAAAAGTTTCAAGCTTTTTTTCAATGTCACTTTGTGGCTTTCCATGATCGCGTTGCTCGATAATTTGGTGGGACTTATTGTGTGCTTGTTCGACAAACAGGACAACCCAGAGTATTTACTGCTTTCGGCATGCTTGGTGTACTTGGAAAATGTCGCGGTTTTTGCGGCTTATTACTGGCGATTTGACCACCCATTGCAGATTCGTATTGCCGCTGGGGAAAAGATTCACCCTGGCATTGTCTTTCCGCATAACACATCTGGGTTCCAATCTTTGGTTGGATGGCAGCCCAAGTATGTCGACTATTTATTCCTGTCTTTCAACACGGCAAGCACATTTGGACCAACGCTTCCAGTTCCACTGCGCAATCCCATTCAACTTGGAATGATGCTGCAAGTCACCATCGCCATGGCGGTGCTTATCATGCTGGCCGCGCGAGCGATTGGTTTGATTACTTAAATCGCTTCAACTTGGCGAAGTTCGATTTTGTCAAGCGCGGAATGTTGTATGCGCGTTGTGATTAGATCCAATTTTGTTCTTGGTACCACCGCACTGCATCGCGAGTGGATTCTTCCACCGATCGCGGTTGAAATCCAAGTTCATTCAAGCTTGTCGATGGATCAAAATGCATGGAACGCCGCGTCAAGCGCACGCCAGTGACCGTGGCCATGGGCATGCGATGCGAGATGGTGTCGGACCAAACTTCGCTGAAAAAACCAGCGGCAAGCGCCACGACATAGGGAACTTTCTTGCGCGGCGCGGGTCGGTTGGTGATACGCGCCAGCAATTCAAGCCAATGCACAAGTCTGGTGTTGTGTGCCCCAATTAAATAGCGCACGTTGGTTCGCCCGTGTTGCATGGCGCGAACCAAGCCGTCGGCAGCGTCGCGCGCGTCGATAAGGTTGAATTCGCAATCCAAGTACGCTGGTATTTTTCCGCGGCAGAATGCCACGGCAAGACGTGTTGGCGGAGTTTGATTTCTGTCGCCGGGACCAATCGGAAGCGTGGGGCTGCACACAATTACCGGCGCGCCCGTGGCGGCAAGGTCGAACGCGGCACGCTCGGCACGAAACTTGCTCAAGCAGTAGGGCCCAATCATGTCCCGCTCTTGAAAGCGAGCGTTCTCAACGGCGCCAACAGTTCCCTTGGACGATGTGAGAATGCTTTCAGTGCTGACATACAGCACGCGCTTTGCGCCAGCATCAAGCGCGGCGCGCATGACATGCACCGCCGCGACATGATTGATGGCATCAAAGTCGCCGCGATTGCGCCGCCATAAGTTTGGATCGGCCGCAAGGTGGTACACCTGATCACATTCCCGCACAGCTTGGTTGACAACGGATATGTCGCGAATATCGGCGCGTACAAGCTCTATTTTGTTCAAAGGCAAATGGTCAACATTTGCGTTCGGGTGCTCTAGGACGCGCACGTGTTGGTTGTCGCGTGTTAATTGATCCACAAGATGCGAGCCAATGAATCCTGCGCCGCCAGTGACAAGAATCATGAACAAGCTCGCAATATGTTTTGATTGCGTGTACGTAATTTCAAAATGTATGCATAGCGCACAATCATGTCAGAGTTCCGCGTGGAAGTGTGGCGACAAGCTCGTGCAGGTGAGAATAAGAAGGAGCAATGCGCCCGCGCGAAATTTTTTCCACCATTGCCACTACTGCGCGATTGATCGGACATGGGAAATCACCCGCGAGGCGAATAAGGTGGCCGTTGTAGGCATCAACTTCAGTGCGGCCACTGCCCATGTCTGGGCTCATGGAGCAATAGGTTCCGCGTAACGACGGTCGAAAAAATACGCCCATCAATTTAGGAAGCAGTGGCGTACGTAAAATTCGCATGACAGTGTCGGGGTGAAACGGACCAATGGTTTGCATTTCGAAGCCCGCATTTTTCAGAATGGAATAATTTTCGCGCAACAAGGCAAAGAACATTTTTTGGGCCAACGGATCTATGAGCAATTGCGCGTTGTCCACTCCAGCGCTAGCGGCAAGTGGTGAAATTGCCGCGTTGTACATGAGTTTTGTGGCCTTAAACGGGTGTATTTTTGCCACGCTTTCCACTGGAAATATATTTCCTCGCTTGAAAGCGTTTACAAGTGTGTCAATGCGTTCTTGTTGCGCGGAGTTGATGTCGTGTCGAGCGCCAATGTGTAGCGAGCCGGCGCGGGTAATTCGTGTCGCTGGTCGATCCGCATCGCATTCCGAAACAAATGATGCGATGGCTTCTGCGAAATGGGAAAGCGCCTCAAGTTGCGCGTCGAACCCGTTTTGAATGGGTACAACATGTTCCATGTTGGCCATGCGCTGAAGTACGGTTGCGTTGTCAAACGTTTTTATGCACAGCAAAATTGTTTCGTTGGTTGGTGGCATCCACTCTTGAAATGAAACAAACTTGGCGCGCGTTTCAATTTGGCCATCAACGGACATTCCATTGCGCGCGCCTGCGATCACTTTGTTTGGATTGGAATCAACCATGGTCACATTCCAGCCAGCGCGCGCAAGACAAACTCCGGCGGCAATTCCAATTCCTCCAGCGCCAAGAATGTGTGCGGTGTGGTTCATAGATGAAAGAGCAACGTTATTCACGTAGCTGACTCATAGTAGGTAAATTTTCAACAATCATTGAATGGATTCATGCGGAATCGGAATTGCCCCGCGTTTGTTAAGCTCTGAATTGAACAAGCAAAACCGCTTTGTTTCAGCGGTTTGCTGCGTTTTGGAGCACTTGTTCAACCGCGGTCAATGTTGCGTCAATTTCGATGGGGGCGTTGGTTGGTGGATGCCCATGTCCATCGTTCATGCTCAGCATTTTTTCAGGGTCTTTTAGAATGTGGCCCGTAAGAAGGGTGACAACGTTTTCGTGCGGAGCAATGATTCCGCGTGTGACCAATTCACGAACCCCGGCCACGCTTGCTGCGCTTGCGGGTTCGCACCCAACACCACTTGCGTCAATCACTTGCTTGGCTTGCATGATTTGCTCATCGCTCACAGACGTCACCACGCCATTGGTGAAACGAATGGCCGACACCGCGCGGTCCCATGAAGCGGGGTCGCCAATTCGGATCGCGGTTGCGATTGTTTCCGCGCGCACGCTTGTCCGCTTTGCAAAGTTGTCGGCAAAGTCATGCGCGAATGGGGCCGCGCCACTGGCCTGCACCGACAAGAGTCGTGGAATGCGCTTGATCAAGCCAAGTGCCTGCGCTTCGCGCAATGCTTTTCCAAACGCGGATGTGTTGCCAAGATTTCCCGCGGGCAGTGCCACCCAATCAGGTGATTGCCACGCTAGTTGCTGCAGCAATTCAAACATGATGGTCTTTTGACCTTCAATGCGAAATGGATTGAGCGAGTTGGCCAAGTACACGCCCAACTTTTCGCTGGACTCTCGCACCAAGCGCAAGCAGTCGTCAAAGTCGCCGCGCACCAAAAGCGTGCGCGCGCCATACGCCACGGTTTGAGCGAGTTTTCCCATGGAAATGCGACCCGCGGGAACCATGACCAGCGCCGGTATTCCAGCTTGCGCTCCATACGCCGCAAGTGATGAACTGGTATTTCCAGTTGATGCGCATGCGATCGCTGTGGCGCCACATCGCTTGGCTTGAGTCACCGCGACCGTCATGCCGCGGTCTTTGAAGGAGCCTGATGGATTGAAGCCCTCATGCTTGATCAATAAATTTTTTACGCCCGCGAATTTAGAAATAGCGGGGCGCTCTAGCAATGGCGTGTTGCCTTCTGGGTGGCTGACAATATCTGCGTCACTGATTGGCATCACGAGTTCGCGAAATCTCCACACGCCAGAACGGCCCGCCGCGGATCCCCGCATTGCGGCAATGCTCACACGGCTATCAAATAGATTTTTTAAATCATCGCTGCATAGCGCTGGCATGGCTGGCGTGATGTCCAACAAGCCGCCGCATTTGGAGCACGTTGCAAGCGGAGTGAGGTCGCTGAACTTTTGGGCGCATGATGAACATGCGATGGTGATGCCTGTGTTGTTTATGTTGTTGCTCATGAAATGACCACGCGCAGTAAATCATTCAACACACCAGCGGCGGTCACTGCGGGTCCGGCGCCAGGGCCAGAAATGACCAACGGGTTATCACGGTAGCGCGTGGTGGTGAACACAAATTGATTATCCGTTCCGCTGAGTGATCCAAGCAGGCTTCCAACTGGAACCCCAACCAGACCCACTTTGACGCTGGCGCGCGTGATATTGGCGCAGTAACGAAGCACTTCCCCATTGCTTGTCGCGGCGCGCACTCGCTCGCTCCACGCCTGATCAAGCGACTCAAGTTGTTCAACAAAATCCGCCAGCGAAACGTCTCGTAAATTCGCCGGCACCAAACTTTCAATGGTCACATCGGTCAGTTCACCCACATAGCCAATCAGTCGACCCAAGATCAAGCCCTTGCGCGCCACATCGCGGCCAGACAAATCTTCGCGCGGGTCTGGTTCCGTGTAGCCAAGTTGCATTGCGTTTCGAAGCGCGGCGGAAAACTTTCTGCCGCGACCGAGTTCGCTAAATAAATATCCCATGGTGCCAGATGGACAAGCGACAATGTTCAAAATGCGATCACCGGAAGCAATAAGTTTTTCAACCGTGTCAATAATCGGCAAGCCCGCGCCGACCGTGGCTTCATGCAGCACTTTGCGACCGCGTTTGCGAGCGTCTTGAAGTAGTGCGTTGGCGGAGGCGCTGTCGTATGCCAACGGAATTTTATTGGCGATGACCAAGTCCATGCCGTGCGCGACGGCGCGTAGCAATGTTTCCCTTGTGTCGCCGCTTGAAAGATCAATCAGCACCGGACGCGTCAGTGCGTGCGAAGCAATGTGTTCAATGGCTGCCGTTGGCGCGCCCGAGTGCGCGTGGGGCAATGTCTTCAGCGAGCCTCCACGTTGCTTATGCGCGCTGATGTCCGACAATGCCCGCAAACTGAAACCGCGTTTTTCCAGCATGAATCCGCTGCGATCAAGCACCCCAATAATGCGCAACGCGGCGCGATCATTGGATGGCAACTCGGCGATGTGCTTCAGAAGTTCCTGGCCAATGCGGCCGCATCCAAGCAGGATGACATCGGCACCTCGGCGGCGTGCGGTGCGACCACCACCAACTTTGTCCAAACTAAATGTGGAGTGAATAGCGCGCACCGTTTTGGGAACGCACTCCTTGTTCACTATGAAGGAAATATTGCGCTCTGAAGATCCTTGCGCGATGGCGATGACATTCACTTGCGCGTCGGCAATGCAACCAAGCACGCGCGCGGCAACGCCGGGCGTGCGCGCCATTCCAGATCCCACCACAGCAACAGTGGCGACGCCAAGCAACACTTCAACCGAATCAATTTCATTGCGCTCAAGCTCTGAAGCAAAGGCTGCGCGTAATTCTTTTTCCGCAAGTGCCGCCGCGACTTCTGGCACCGTGAAACAAATTGAATGCTCGGAACTTGCCTGAGAAATAAGCGAGACGGAAATTCCAGCGTTGGCAAGCGCGCCAAATGTGCGCGCCGCAATACCGGGGACTCCAAGCATTCCATTGCCCGCCACGGTGACAAGCGCTTGCGCGGTCATTGCGGAAAGCGCGCGCACTGGGGAGCCAGCCATGGATCGACCTTGCACAATTTCCGTACCCGCCGCGTCGGGCTGATTGAATGGACGAATGCGCAAAGTAGTGCGCGCGTCCAGCGGAATGAGCGCCCGCGGATGCAGCACTTTGGCGCCGTAATACGCAAGTTCAGAGGCTTCGCGCGGATCAAGGAGCGGCACAACGCGCGCCTCTGGAATCAGTCGCGGATCAGCCGTGAGAAATCCGGGAACGTCTTTCCACAGCGTCACTTCTTTTGCGCCAAGCGCGCGCGCGGTTACGGTCGCGGTGAGGTCGGAGCCGCCGCGGCCAAGCGTGACAACTGGACCAGTTGAACCATTTGCGCCACTCGAACCCGCCGCGATAAATCCTGGGACAACAACAATGTCTCCGGTGCGCAACTTGCTGGGAAAAATATTTTGCGCTGCAATTTCCGTGCGCGCGATATCCGGCGCGGCGTCGCCAAATCGACCGTCGGAGTGAAGAAATTCGGTTGCATCAACAACACATGCGGATATTTTTTCAACGCGCAACGCATCGACAACAATGCGCGCCGCCAAACGCTCGCCGCGAGAAATAATCAGATCGCTCATTTGCGCTGAGAGATCGCGCGCCTGTGCGACGTTCTCAGCAAGCTTGTGTAACTCCTTGAATGAGTCGTCTATATAAGTCAGAGTGGAGGTGGCGGCGCTATCAATGGACTTTGCCACGGACACATGACGTTCCAAAAGAGCGTCCGCTTGAGCATGGGCTGCCGCAAGATCGCCCTTGGCCGCGGCGCGCGCAATGTTGAGCAGAATGTCGGTGACCCCAGCAAGCGCCGAAGTGACAACAACCCGTTCGCCACTGGTTCCCGCAAGAATGTTCACAACGGCGCGAATAGCGTCGGCGTTGGCAAGCGCCGCTCCGCCAAACTTGTGCACAGAAATTGGGTTGGCGATGGTTCGCATATTTCGATTGGATTGTTCATGCCAGCATGCAAAGCGCATGTTGAAGCAGGGCAATCAATGCCTTGCGAGATTATGAGCGCAAATTACGGTCGTCAACAGTGATCAACTGCCTCGGTACGTTGAGTAGCCAAATGGGCTCAACAGCAACGGCACATGGTGGTGTCGAGCCGCGTCGCTGACATGAAATTCAATCGTGACGCAAGGAAAAAAAGTTTCAATGTGTTGCTGCGCAAACCAGGTGCCTGTTTGAAATGCGAATCTGTACTGTCCGGCATGCAGCGAGCCTGAGCCCAGAAAGTTTTTCACGCGACCATCACTGTCGGTTGAAGCGCTATGTAAATCCGACCAGATGTCGCCTTTTAAAATCTGGCAGCGCACCAACATTCCAGCGGCGGGCAACCCGCTTGAGGTGTTTAAGACATGCGTTGAAAGTCCATGTTGTGCGGTGAAGGCCATGCAGTCAGGCTAAATCAGATTTGCATGCTGGTCAATCTTTTCTGTAAAGCAGCCAAGGAAATAGTATGAAATACCACCGCTGAATAATTGCATTCATTGAAAGTGAAGTGATCGTGTGATGTGTATCTTCTCAATATGAGCGGTGACAGTCACGGACAAGAATCCAGGAATGCCGATTACCGAGAATTTATTTCCGATGAGTTCATGGCGCACATTCATCCGTACACCCGACCAGTGGACGGCGTCGCTGATTTGTTTCAAGTGGGCGAAAGCGGGGGCTTAGAAACCGCAGATTCGCTGCGATTTTTGTGCGAACTTTTTGATCTTGTACAAAATGACTTGCGCGCCGTGTTGCGCCAACGTGTGGCAGACAGGGAGTTCATTGACCAACGCACGCGCGCATGTTTTGAACTAAATCGCAAGTTGCACGTTGACTATGGAGACCGCCATTATGAAACCATCATTGGTCAAGAGGATGCGCTGGGACGAATTGTGGTCGGCCCCAAGAATGAATTTTATTGCAAGTCGGGTAGTGGCAAATTTGTGGCGCCGATTCCGGAATTCTTGCGCGGACACCATGTGACCCTGTTTGGTCCACCGGACGACGCCAAACTTTCCATCAACGCCATGAATGCGTTTCACCGCAAGTTGCCGGGCGAGCCCGCGATTGTGTCGGAGCTTCTGCGTGATTTCACGGGCGCGCCCATGTGGGGCGCCGACGATGAGGATTCAAAAACACCTTTGCGCGCGGACCTGATTCTTGCTGGCGAGAACCTGACCAACTGCTTCAAGAAAGATATTTCATTCACTGATCAGCGCACGGGCAAGAACTACTCGTTAGAAAGCACCCATTTATCCCAACCAATCAAGCGATTTCCAGGGCTCGCCATTCCGTGCGCGTTCTTGTTCTACAAAAAAAATCCACTGCCGCTTCACTTGTATGACTTTGCGTTACACCTGTTTGCCAACTGGAACAATCCAAAGGCG
>CAIUGT010000076.1 GCA_903898755.1 uncultured bacterium
CAAGTCCGTCCACATTTCCGCCAAGGGACGCGGTGATTTCGGCCGCAAGCAGTGGCAGGCGCCGTGCGATGTCTTGCCGCGCAACAACCACTTCGCCTGGCTCAAGATTTGTCTCTTTCATTACGCGCTCCGTTGATGACGTGGGACGTTTATGTTTCGTGAATTCTGTTTTAAATAATGTGTACTGATTCGAGCTCGCATTTATTTCCTCAATCGTTTGAGCAAGCGCTCATTGATGCTCTTGGCGTCAGCTTTGCCCTTGGAAAGCTTCATGACATGCCCCACCAATCGCCCAGTTGCCGCGTCCTTGCCCGCGGCCACATCGGCAGCGGCTTGCGGCTGCGCAAGAATTGCCTCCTCCACCCATGCGTCAAGCGCGGAATCATCGCGCACTTGAAGCAGTCCATGTTTTTGCGCCAAGGCAAGAACGGTCTCATTGGAATCACACATGAATCCAAACAATTGATCTGCGGCTTGAGGACCAACATCATTGGCTTCGCGCAATTTCACCAATTCCGCCACCTGCGCTGGCGTTGCGCCCAATTCGTGAATAAGCGATTTCTTTTCATTGGCCCTCTTGGAGCCCGCGTTGAGCAATAATTTTCCAACCGCAAATCCGGCGGCTGGTGTTGCGCCAGCAGCGGCAACGCACGCCTCGAAATAGAAACAATCCTCGCGCTCAGCCACCAAGTTCTCCGCGTCAACAGGCTGCAAGCCCCACTCATGTTGATAGCGACGCTGACGACTCAGTGGCTGCTCCGTGAGCGACGCGCGAATTTCTTGCAGCCAAGCGGCATCCATTTGCACAGGAACTAGATCAGGATCCGGAAAATACCTATAGTCATGCGCGTCTTCTTTTTCCCGCTGCAAGACCGTCTCCAACTTTTCATCAAGCCAGCCGCGCGTGGCCTTCATGCCGCGACCCATGACGCGACCATCTTGTTTCCACGCTTCAACTTGGCGCACAAACTCATATTCAATCGCGCCCTTCACGGCCTTGAAAGAATTCAAGTTCTTCACTTCCACAATCGGCGTGCGCACTGTCGTTCCATCTTCAAGCGTGATCTCCACATTAATGTTGGGCTCGAAACGTATATGACCCTTCTGCATGACGCCCTCGGTGACGCCAAGAAATCTGCATAAAACACGCAGATTTTGCGCAAATGCAACCACTTCCGCCGCGCTCGCAAAATCCGGCGCCGTGACAATTTCAAGCAACGGAGTGCCCGCGCGATTCAAGTCCACCAAACTTCCGTCGTAGTGGCGCCCACCTGGAAGTTCATGGCCAAGTTTGCCAGTGTCCTCCTCCAAGTGCGCGCGAATAATTCCAATTGTCTTCGTGGTTCCATCTTCAAGCGGCAATTCAAATTTGCCTTCGCCACACAATGGCTGGTCGTACTGACTAATTTGATAGCCCTTTGGAAGATCGGGATAAAAATAATTTTTTCTATCCCATCGACATTGCTTGGCAATCTCGCAACCCAGCGCCATGCCAACGCGCGCGGACATTTCCACAGCGGTGCGGTTCATGACGGGCAATGTTCCAGGAAGAGCCGCGACCAACGGATCCACAAGCGAGTTTGGATCGGAGCCATCAAAGTCCACATGCGCCGGATTGGGCGCGCGTGTGAACATTTTGCTGCGCGTGCACAGCTCCACATGAATCTCTAGTCCAACAATCAATCGGGTGTGGGCAATGGCACTCGGCATCAGGACACTATAAAGTGGATTGGTCATGATTGATGCAACCGATAAATTGGCTGAAAAAATGCCTTGTGCATTGCGCATGCAATGCGGTGAGCGCACAAAACTATCACTGTTGTTGTGCGCAGTCATTGCAATACTGGGGGTTGCCTCTTGCCAAAGTGCGAAGCCATCGAGCTCGAATGAAAAGTCGCCCACCATGTACACCAATGTGGTGGCGCCAGAGGAGCCTGCCACGCAAGGCAACTTTGCGCAATCGATTATTCCGCCACGACCATCTCCAGCGGAGCAACCCGTTGTGGCAACATCAAGTCCCAATACGGTGGTGGAGCAAAATTCAACGCTGGCGCGCAGCACACTTGCAAAATCCGCGGCGCTTGAATGTGCCCGCAGATTTCATCGCGCGCAAGAACCCGTTGAAATTCGTGTCGTTGCGCCAAGCACGCACGGTCTGCTCACAATTCAAGTGTTGGACACCAATGGAAAATCGTTGGGAGATCTTGGTGTGACGCCAGGCATTGTTGATTTGCGCCCGCTTGTTCCAAATATTGAAAATCTTTCCAAAGCCGCATGGGTCCAACTGTGCGAAGATGGAACTCCAATTGGAGCGCCGATTGTTCTTGAGCCGCTGCGGAGTCCGCCATCCGTACGAACCATGCGCGCGCAACGCAAGGGCACCACCGACGAATACACGCGCATCGTTGGTTGGGGTGATAGGCTTTTGAATCCTGATGACCAAGAAGTTGTTGCGGCATCGGCGCAGTGGATTGCATCTGAGCCAATTGTGTTAAGCGGATTCCGAACCGAATTGGATGTCGACGCGATTGTGCAAACCGATGCGGGACCAATTCGCATTGCATTTGCGCCCGATGCCGCGCCCGCCACCGTTCGCAATTTTGTGACGCTCGCCGACCAAGGTTTTTATAACAACACTATTTTCCACCGCATTGTTCCAATGAACCGCGAGGGCCAACCGTTTGTGATTCAGGGTGGAGATCCAACTGGCACCGGCGACGGTGGTCCAGGTTGGAACTTAGCGCTGGAACCCAGTGATTTGCAGCACGATATTGGCGTTGTTGGAATGGCCCGCGGTGACGATCCGAATTCCGCTGGAAGCCAGTTTTATATTTCTTTGTCACGCGAAGGTACGGCGCGACTGGATGGCCAATACTGCACCTTTGGCTATGTTGTTTCCGGCCGCGACGCGTTGAATAAAATCACGCAGGCGAATATCGCCGACGCAACCACAGGGCGTCCATCTGACGCCCCGAAAATTCAAGAAGTGATCATTGTCGCCGCGCCACCACGGGTGCTGGGAGAAAATCGTAGAAACCAACGTATTCGTTCGGACACCCTCAAGGTGATTGATACAACTACTTCGCCCCAGTCGCGATGACCCTGCTCATTTGAATTGGTTTGAGTGGCAAACCAGAGCGCGCATCCACTTGTGAAGCCGCGATTTTTTCAACAACATCCATGCCATTGGTGACTTGTCCAAACGCCGTGTATTGATTGTCCAAGTGCTGACATTGTTCACGCGTCAGACATACAAAAAATTGACTGCCAGCGCTGTCGGGGTGCGCGCTACGCGCCATGCTGAGCGTGCCAGGCATATGTTTTTTCTTATTGAACTCGGCCTTCACATGCCAACCTGGTCCACCGGTTCCATCCCCCTTGGGGCATCCGCCCTGAATCACAAATCCAGGAATAATGCGATGAAAAATAAGCCCGTCATAAAAACCTTTTTTAGCGAGCTTGAGAAAATTCTCCGCGTGGCTTGGAGCCACATCATTCCAAAGTTCAACTTCAATGTCACCAAGATCTGTAGCGATTGTTGCGGTGGGATATGCCATAGGCGTCAGAGAGTAACCATTGTGCCGCGTCACTGACGCGTGCGTGACGTGTTGAACCCGTCAGCGTGACAATAATTTTCCAGAGCGCAAAGTTCCAAATGAAGTTGGCAACATATACGAGCGGCCTTCAAACAGCGATATTTCCCCTGAAAGAATGCCCGAAGCCACTCCGCCGCCAGATTGCGCTTGCTTCACCATTGACTCGGTCAAAGTACACGGCAGCAACTCCGCTTCTCGCTCGCCCACTCGGCCACGACTAGATTCAAATACAAATCGCCACACGCCATTCACGGGATCGCGCATCACCGTGCCAAGTCGATCATGCATTCGCCTTCCAGGCTGCAGCCACTTCATCTCGTTGGTGGAATTTGGATTCAGCGCGGGCAAGCGAGGCGCGTCCATGGATCTTTGAATGTCTCCAACACGTGCGACCAACTCCTGCTCAATGTCGTCGGCCGAAATTCCGCCAATCATGTTTTGCTTCTGGGATTTTTCAGCAGCCAAAGCCTGAGGAGAAAGCGGCGAGGCCAGTGACAAAAACGCCTTACGCATGAGCGCCGTTGAAGCTTGTGTTGCGGCAAGTTGCCCCTTCCCAGCGCGGCTTTCCGCCTGGGCAAGCGCTTCGCTTGAGCCATACCACGCGCCGGGCGGCGCCAAGATTGGCCTGGGTTGCCGCGGCGGAAATTCCGAAATGACGGTGGCGAAAAGTGGCATGACATAATTCGCGCCGTGATACAAAGTGACTCGACCAGTCAACGCGAACTTTGCGATTGACCCCGGCTTCATCTGCGCGCGATTTCGAATCATGTCGGCAAGAGTGATCGAAGGAAGCAACTGCATAACGCGATCGGGTTCTCCGTCAAACGAGTCACGGAATCGAAATTCCCATCCTTGATCACCTTCGCTTGCCTCAAGGGAACCTGCGACTTGGGTGAGAAATGCTCCTTCAGAGAGAAGTGGCGGACGCTGGGATATTTGAATTGCAGCGATCTGCGCCGCGGTCACAGCGGATGGCGAACTCACAGGAGCACTAGCCGTGGGTGGGACAACCGACGACGCATTTGCTGGCGCAACCGCCGCTGGCGTGGCAACGGGTGGAAGCGCTTGGCTTGCATGCGCGCACATTGCCGCGAAACCAATCATTGCAAAAGATTTCAGAATTAAAGTGCTCATTGCGTTGACGCCAACGGCGTTCGATGCAAGGATACGGTCTCGGCCGAGTACCCAAGTGGCCTAAGGGAACGGATTGCAAATCCGTGATTCGTGGGTTCAAATCCCACCTCGGCCTTTCACTGTGTGCGTGCAAATTACCGCATCATTCGCGGCGAATTCCGCGGCACGCTTGTAGGCGTGTCCAAAGCCGGACACCACTTGAGGTCAATCCTTGTATGAAGGGCCAAGAGGATCCCAAATTAAATCCTCCCTGTTGAAGTCCAACGTTCCCACTTTGGATGGCTCGGAAGCGCCCTTGGGAGTGCATGCGAGAATATTTTCGTACCAATCAACATGGCCGTCGCCGTACACAAAATGCCCTCCATTGCGATGACGCGCGCCAAAGCGTTGCCAATCGCCTCGATGACGATTTAAAAGTTCACCGTAATAAGGATGCCAAAACTGCGGAGCCTTGCCGTCTTTCATTCCCGCTCCATCGAGCTCTTCTGGAATAGATCTCATTTCCATCAATACGACCGTGCTTGATGGCTTCTTCATTCGACTCATGCGCATGCGTCGTGCGTCAATCCAATCAGCGGTCACCGCGGAAGTTTTTGGATCATATTTCTTCGCGGTGCTGCGCTCATCGGTTGATGGAAGCGCGTCCATTTCCGCTTCGATGGTGTTGTTTAAATTTGAGTTTGGCACATAGTTAAAATAAAACTTCAGTTTCGAATTTGGAATAGTCCAGCCATTGAACACACTTTGTCCACTGCTGTAGGCCGATGGCATTTGCGCGGAGGGATCTATGAAAATTGAATTGCCATCAGGCGGC